>NZ_JBSXMU010000001.1:0-172896 GCF_054073225.1 Teichococcus aerofrigidensis | reverse complement strand
GCCGGCGGCATCGCGCGGGGCGCCGCCGGCAGGGCCGCCGCCTGCGGCGCCACCTCCGCCGGTGTCGCGCGCTGCAGGCCGGGCTCCGGCTGCAACGCCGGCGCGGCGAGCTGGCGGTAGGGGTGCAGGCTGCGGTAGGGGCAGCCCGCCAGCACCTCGACATAGTTGCGGTAGGCCGCGACAAAGGCGCCGCCGAGGGCCATGTTGCTGATGGCGATGGATTTCGAGAGGCCGTCCCCCTGGATGTCCACCCGCAGGTACTGGGCCAGCGGGCGGCCCTCCGAATGGCCGACGATCTCCGCATCGCCCGAGGCCGTGTTCTCGAAGAAGCGGTAGGTCCCGGTGTCCATGGCCAGCCGCGTGCCGTCGAGCACCCGCTCGCTGCCGTAGAAGCGGCCGGGCAGGAACTCCCAGAAACCCACCCCCATCAGCACCACGATGCGGAAGCCCGGCTCGATGGCCGGTTCCGGCACCACGGCGATCGACAGGGCGCGCGGCTCGCGCAGGGCCGGGGGCGGTTCGCCGGGCCGGCCGCGACGCTCCACCATCTCGAAGATCAGGCCCGCCTCCGCGACGTCACTCGCCGCCTTGACGAAAGCCTCGTAGGCGGCGCGCAGAGCCGGATCGGCCAGGGCGGCCCGGACGTCGCGCAGCATGGCGCGGCGCTTGTCGCTGGCCGAGGGCGGCGGCACCGGGCCGCCCGTCAGGGCGGGATCGACGAAGCCGGGCGCCACATCGGGCGGCACGGGCTGCACCGGCGGTCGCGCTGGCGGCCGCTCGCCGGCGGGCTGGCGGAGCAGCGGCGGCGGCGCGTCCGCGGGCCGCCCTTCCTCCAGGGCAGCGTTTCCGCGCGCGGTGTTTCCGCGCGCCGGGGCGGCCTCGGTGGGAAGGGACGGAAACGGAGGCGATGACATGGCCGGAACCTCGCACAGGAAGGCAGCGCGTCAAGTCATGGATGCCCCGGACAGGGTGATCCGGCGAACCGGGGCGGAACGGTCCCTGTCCACGGCCGGGGCGGGAGCCTGGCGGAAAGACTTCCGGAAGCAGAAATTCAGAACGAGGCAGACCGGGTCCGGCAAGTTATTCTTGCTCCATCGCCATGTATTCACGCCTCGCGAGGGATGACCTCACTTCTTCGTTATGAACAGGGAAGAATTCTTCGCAATCCTATCTACCTGAAGTTGCCGTGTTGGCCGTGCTGCGCGCGTCGCGCAGGGGCCAGATCGTATCTTTTTTGATATTCACGAAAGTGTTTTGGCGCCTTCTTCCGTTGTGGCGACTCTGCGGGCCTGTTAAGTTTCGGTCATGAACAGTCCATGCAAGATGCGTGGTGTGACCATGATGCTCACGCCGCCATAGCCCTCCGGCCTGCCCTGCCCGGCGCGGGCTCGCCCTGACACCGGGACGGGATTCAGCCTGAGGCGCGGACCTTGTTCGGCGCCCACCCTTCCGCACGTTCTCCGCGTCCCTCCCCTGGTGGCGCGACAAGGGTTGCCCATGTCCGACCTTCCCCCTGGTCCTCCCCCTGGCAAGCCCCCTGGCAAGCCCCCCGGCAAGCCCCCCGGCAAGCCCCGGCCCGATGCCGCCGCCCGCCGCTTCCTGCTCAGCTTCCTGGCCCTGTTCCTGGGGGGCATGGGGCTGGTCGCCGGGCTGCACATGGCGCTGGCCTCGCAAGGGCTGCTGGCACCGCCGCCCCTGGCGGCCACCAATTGCATCGACGACAAGTTCGTCCTGCTGCGCGAGGCCCCGCTCGAGGACCGCACGCTGGTCGCCATTGGCTCCTCGGTGACCTGGCGCAACCTCGACATGGCGGTGCTGGAGCGGCGCTTTCCCGGCCACCGCGCCTACAACGCCGCGCCCTGCTACCTCCATATCGACCAGACCGGCTTCATGACCGGCTTCCTGCTGGAGCGGATGCCCGAGGTCGAGACGGTCCTGGTGGTCGTGGCGCCGCGCGATTTCGAGGCCTGTCCGGTGGCGGAGCGCGCCTTCTTCGACACCGCCCTGGCCGATGCCTATCTGGACGGGCTGGTGCCGCGCTGGCTGCCCTACCTCACCGGCTTCCGCCCGATCTACCTGGCGCGCGAGGCGCTGGAGCGGCGCGATCCGCCGCTGCGGCCGGAGGATACCGTGGAGGATGACTTCGGCTCCAGCATCCTGCGCCGGCCGCATGACTGGCGGCCACCGCCCTATTTCGACGAGGCCTGCTTCCCGGCCCTGACGGGGCTGGAGGAGACCGTGGCCGCGCGTGGCGCCCGCCTGGTGCTGGCGGTCGCGCCCATCATGCCGGAATGGGCGGAGACTTTCGACCCCGACGACCGGCTGGTGGAGGGCTGGGTGCGGCGCGTGGCCGGAGCGCTGCACCGGCCGGACAGCCTGCTGATCGACGGCCGCGCGCTGGACTGGGAGGATGCCCGCTTCGCCGACCCGGTCCACCTGCTCTACCCGAACCACACCGCCTTCACCGAGTTCGTGGCCGAGGCCATGGCCGCCGGGCCGCGCACCGCCCTGGCAGGCGGGGAGTAGGGCCATGCTGTTCAACTCCCACATCTTCATCCTGGCCTTCCTGCCCATCACCCTGCTCGGCTTCTTCCTGCTGGGCCGGCTGTCCTCCACCCGCCCGGCGCGGCTCTGGCTGCTGGCGGCCTCGCTGGTCTTCTATGGCTGGTGGAGCATTCCCTATCTCGGCCTCCTGCTGCTCTCGATGCTGCTCAACTACGCCCTGGGCCTGGCCATCATCGACCGCCGGGAGCGGGCGCCGCGCGCCGCCTGGTGGCTCACCGCGGCGGGCGTCACCGGCAATGTCGCGCTGCTGGCCTGGTACAAGTACGCGGCCTTCGTGCTGGACAATGTCGGCGCCCTGACGGGTCTCGACTTCGCCTTCGGCGCCGTCATCCTGCCGCTGGCGATCTCCTTCTACACCTTCCTGCAGATCGCCTATGTGGTGGACGCGCGGCGCGGGCGGGCGGAGCGCTACGGCTTCCTCGACTACTGCCTGTTCGTCACCTTCTTCCCGCACCTGATCGCGGGGCCCATCGTCCACCACCACGAGCTGATCCCGCAGTTCCACCGGCCGGCCATCTACCGGCCGCGCGCCGCCGACATCGCCGCCGGCGTCGCGTTCTTCGCCATGGGACTGCTCAAGAAGCTGCTGATCGCCGATCCGGTCGGAGGCCTCGCCACGCCGGTCTTCAACGGCGCCGGAGCGCCGGGACTGGCCGAGGCCTGGATCGGTGCCGTCGCCTTCTCCGTCGGCCTGTACTACGACTTCTCCGCCTATTCCGACATGGCCATCGGCCTGGCGCGGATGTTCGGCATCGTCTTTCCCTACAACTTCAACTCGCCCTACAGGTCGGCCTCGATCATCGACTTCTGGCGGCGCTGGCACATGACCCTGTCGCGCTTCCTGCGCGACTATCTCTACATCCCGCTCGGCGGCAATCGCCATGGCGGCGGCCGGCGCAGCATGAACCTGATGGCGACCATGCTGCTGGGCGGACTCTGGCACGGCGCGGGTTGGGCCTTCGTGGTCTGGGGCGGGCTGCACGGCCTTTATCTGCTGATCAACCATGCCTGGGCGGGCGCCGTGAAGGCGGGCCGGGCGCGCGCCCTGCCGCCGGCCGCGGCCCGGCTGCTGACGCTCGGCGCCGTGCTGCTGGCCTGGGTCTTCTTCGCCGCTCCGGACATGAGCCGCGCCTTCGCCGTCCTGGGCGGCATGGTCGGGGTGAACGGTCTCGCGATGCCGGAGACGGCGGCGCTGATCCAGACCCTGTTCAGTCAAGGGCCGCGCGCCGTGGCGGCGCAGATCGGCGGCATGGCGCTGCTCAATCAGGCGGTGGCGCTGTCCACCCTGGTCGCGGCGCTACTGATCATCGCCCTGCTGCCGAACTCGCAGCAGATGATCGACGGCCGTGCCGCCGATCCGGCGGAAGCCCCACGCTGGCCATGGCTGAGGTTCCGGCCCCGCTTCGCCACGGCCTTCGCCACGGCGGCCGCCTTCCTCCTGGCCCTGGCGCTGATGGCCGAGGTGAAGGAATTCGTTTATTTCCAGTTCTGAACCAGGATAAGTTCATGACGGAACGATCGGCAATACAATCCACGATTGTATTGCTCACTTTCGGAAAGCTTTGCCGCAGAAACAGGCTTGCCCATCTCACGAAATTGAGTAGGTGGCACTTGCCCTTCTAAGTAGAGTCTCTGGAGGATATCGCAATCTAAGGGGGAGAATTCCCCGAGGAAGCACGCCTGCCAGAGCAACCGCCCCGTGCCGCA
Organism: Teichococcus aerofrigidensis; assembly: GCF_054073225.1. NCBI lineage: Bacteria > Pseudomonadati > Pseudomonadota > Alphaproteobacteria > Acetobacterales > Roseomonadaceae > Roseomonas > Teichococcus aerofrigidensis. Next base: position 168,624 of record NZ_JBSXMU010000001.1, on the reverse strand, counting down.
CCGGTCCTGCCTCCCCGGCCTTCAGGGCGGCCGCGCTTCCGCGTGAGCCTCCGGTCCCTGCTGACCGGAGGCTTCGGCCTCGTCGGACTGACCGTCGCCCTGCTGATCGGCTTGGCCCTCGGCCGATCGGCGGAGTGGCGATTGCGGGAGAGCATCCTGGCGGAGTTCGCTGGGGCCGCCGGGCGCATCGCGGAACTGCTGGACCAGGGCCTCTACGAGCGCCGCCGCGACATGGTCTTCCTGGCCTCGCTGGGCCTGATGCGCGACCCCAGCGCGCCGCTCGCCGCCCGGCGGCAGGTGCTGCGCGACATGCAGGCCGCCTGGCCCGACTACGCCATCCTGATGCTCATCTCGACCGAGGGGCAGGTCCTGGCGACCGGCAGCGGCCTGCTCGAGGGCGTGGATGTCTCCCGGCGCGCCTATTTCCGCCAGGGCCGCGAGGGGCCCTTCGTGGGCGATGTGCACGACGCCCGGCTGATGTCGCCGCTGCTGGGCCGGCCGGCCGACGATCCCGCCCGCTTCATCGACCTCGCCGCGCCGGTGCACGGCCCCGATGGGCGCCTGATCGGTGTCGTCGCCGGGCATCTCTATTCCGAATGGGCAATGGAGGTGCAGCGGAACGTCCTGACGCCGCTGTCCGGGGAGCACCCTGGCATTCACGCCCTGATCGCCGATGAATCCGGCAGGGTGGTGATCGGTCCGCCGGAGGCGCGCCGGCGCGGCCTGGGCGAGGTCGAGCCGGAAGCCCCGTCGCGGCTGCTCTCGGCCCGGGCCGACGCCTGGCTGTCCCTGGACGGAAGCCGCCTCATCGGTGTCGCTCCGACCCAGGGCCATCGTGACTTCCTGGGGCTTGGCTGGCGCGTCGTGGTGATGCGCGACGCCGCCCTGCCTCTCTCCCCGGTGGCGGCGCTGCGGCATGACGCGCTGCTCTGGGCCCTGCTCGCGGCCGTCGGCGCGGCGCTGCTGGGCTGGCTGCTGTCGGCGCTGATCACCGCGCCGCTGAGGGCCCTGTCGCGGGCGGCGCGGCGCCTGCGTGACGATCCCGCCACGCCCCTGCCGGCGGGGGGCATGATCCATGAGGCCGACGCGCTGTCGGAGGCCCTGCGCGATCTCCTGGCGAGCCTCCGCCGCCGCGAGCAGGAGCTGACCGAGAGCCAGGCTCGCCTGAGCGCCGTGCTGGAACAGATGCCGGTGGGCGTGATGCTGGCCCAGATGCCGGAAGGGCCCATCATCTTCCAGAACGCCCGCGCGACGGCCATCCTGCAGCGCGAGTTGACGAGCATCCAAGACCTGCAGCGCTACGGCGCCATCGGCGGCCTGCACGAGGATGGCTCCTCCTACGAGGCGGAGGACTATCCCCTGGCCCGCGCCGTGCGGCTGGGCGAGAGCGTGGTGCGCGAGACCATGTACTACCGCCATGCCGACGGGCGGCTGCTCACCCTGGAGATGAGCGCGGCGCCGGTTCGCGCCGGCAGCGGCCGCGACATGCTCGCCGCCTGCACCTTCGACGACGTGACCGAAGCCCGCGCCGCGTCCGAACGGCAGCGCCTGCTGGCCGCCGAGGTGGATCACCGCGCCAAGAACGTGCTGGCCGTGGTGCAGGCGACGCTGCGCCTGACCCAGGCGGAGAATACCGACGCCTTCGTCCGGGCGGTGGAGGGCCGGGTCGCCGCCATGGCCCGGGCGCAGACCCGGCTGGCCGACGCCAACTGGAACGGCGCCGACCTGCGCGCCCTGGTCGAAGGGGAGGTCAAGCCCTTCCTCCTGACGCGCCTGGGAGACGGTGTCCCGGCCTTCTCGGTCGAGCTGGTCGGGCCGCGGGTCACGCTGACGCCCGAGGCGACACAGCCGATGTCGATGGTGATCCATGAGCTGGCGGCCAATGCGGCGCGCTATGGCGCGCTCTCCGTCGCCGGCGGCGCCCTGTCCCTGTGCTGGGAAGTGGACGAGGCCGCCGGGCTGCTGCGCCTGCGCTGGAGCGAGAGCAACGGCCCCGCGGTGGCCGGCCCGCCGGCCCGGCGCGGCTTCGGCGCCCGGCTGATCACGGCCACGCTGCGGGACCAGCTGACGGGCGCGGTGCGCTGGCAATGGCACGCCTCCGGCCTCGTCTGCGAGCTGCAGGCACCCTTGCGCCGTGTCGCCGTGCTGGCGCAGGTGGCTTAGCGCGGCGCCGGGCCTAGTCGGGTCAGGACTGGAACAGGCGGCTGTACTGCGTTTCGTGCCACGCGCTCGCCATCGCCAGAGCCGGCGACAGGGTGCCGATCTCGTCGTCGCTGACGGACTGGGCTCTCCCCGCCGCCTGCTCGATCGCCTCGACGGCCCCGATCAGGATGCGCTGGCCCGCCGTATGGCCGAGCGGAACCAGCCGGATGGCGGCCATGACCTGGCCCTCGGCGTAGACCCAGAGAAGGCCCCGGAGGGCCGAGGCCGGGGCGATGCGCCAGTGGTGGGCGGCCAGGGCGAAGGCGGCCGGATAGGTCAGCGCCTGGTCCCGGTACCGCTGTGCGGCGGGAACCTCGAGATCGTCCAGGAGGCGGAGCAGCGCCTCGCCCAGCCGCCGGTCCTCGAGCCGGAACTCGCGGCTCTCGCGCGCGGCCATGAGCCAGGCATTCGCCGATCCGAAGCCCTCCTGGTCATCCGCCTCCAGGGCCGTGGCCATGCGCCAGAACAGCGCGCCATCGAGCTGCGCGACATTGGCCCGGAGCGTTCCGAGGATCCAGTCACGCGCCGCCTGCTCATCGGACACCCAGCCGGCGGAGACCGCCGCCTCGAGGCCGCGGGAGTAGGAGAAGCCGCCGATGGGCAGGCCCTGGCTGACCAGGCGCAGCAGATGCAAGGGCACGGTTGAGGGAGGACCGGGCAGGGCGGGACCGTCCGCCATGGCTCAGACCCTCGCCGGGTCCGCCTTCCGCCGGTATGCCGCCAGTCCCCCGAACTCGGTGATGAAGCCGATGACCTCCTCGAGCCCCTGGCCCCGGGAAAGGTCCGTGAAGCCGAAGGGCCGTGAGCCCCGCATCCGCCCGGCATCGGCGCGCATCACCGAGAGATCGACGTTCACATAGGGCGCGAGATCGCTCTTGTTGATGACGAGGAAGTCGGAGCGGGTGATGCCGGGGCCGCCCTTCCGGGGAATCTCCTCCCCCTGGCAGACGGAAATGACGTAGAGCGTCAGGTCGGCGAGATCGGGCGAGAACGTCGCCGCCAGATTGTCTCCGCCGGATTCGATGAAGATGATGTCGAGATCCGGGATCTTCCGCCGCATCTCGGCGATGGCCTGCAGGTTGATCGAGGCATCCTCGCGGATCGCGGTGTGCGGACAGCCGCCGGTCTCGACGCCCATGATGCGCTCCTCGGGCAGCGCCTGCAGGCGGGCCAGGATCAGCGCATCCTCCTTGGTGTAGATGTCGTTGGTGACGACGGCGATGGAATAGGTCTCGCGCATCGCCTTGCACAGCTTCTCCGTCAGCGTGGTCTTTCCCGAGCCCACGGGGCCGCCGATGCCGACGCGGAGGGGACCGTTTCTGGACGTCATGAGCACGAAAATCCCTGGATTGCGTTATCCGCCGGCGGCCTCATGGCCCTGTGCGGAATGACCGGCATCGCCATGCGAGTGGCCGTGGCCGTGGCCGGAATAGGCACCGCGCAATGGATCGAATTCACCCAGGATCTCCTCGATCTGCGCGCCGAGCCCCTCGAGCATTCCCCGGATGACGGCATCGCGCAGGATCACGATCCGGTCCGGCCCGATCGCCGCGGCCAGATGGCGGTTGCCGATATGCCAGGCGAGTTCCGTCAGATGCACGGGATCCCGGCCGCGGATCACATAGAGCGGTTCGACCGCGGCGGCGATCTCGACGATGCCGCCGCCCTCGATTGGCAGCACGTCGCCGGCGGCCAGCACGACGGTTTCGGGGAAGTCGACAAACACCTTCCGGCCATCGGTCAGCTCGATCACGCGGCGGCGCAGATGACGTTCGTCATGCTCGAGGACGGCCCGGCCAAGCGTCGGCCCGAGGCCCTCAGTGGCCTTCGGCGCCCGCACAAGGGCAAGGGCTTTCAGCATTCCGTCTCTCCGTCATGCGCGGCTCCGCTGCGTCAGGATTCCGTGGCGAAGGCCGTACGAACGCTATCGGAAAGACCCAGGCCGCACCAGGGGGCCGCACCAGGGGGCCGCACCAGGGGGGCCACACGGGGGGGCCACACGGGGGCGCACACCAGGGACCGGCCGGCCGCCAGGGCAGGGTGCGCGCCGATGACTTCGCCATTGAAAGCATCCGGGAGGACCTTCAGACTGCCGCCAGGATCAGATTGATTCGATTGGGAATCCCTGCGTTCAATGGCCGAGACTCCGCCCCCGGTCGCGGTGGGACCACGCCGATCCCCGGCCACACCCCTGCCGCCCGCCGCTCCGGCCGGCCATGCCCGCCCTGTCGCCCCGCCGGACACCTGGCCGGCGGAGATGGATCTGTGGTTCGCGCGGATCGCGGACAGGACCCGGTTGGCGCGCCGGCGCCATGTCGGACCCCTGGCCGTGCAACGCCCGTTCCATCCGGAGCGTGACGGCACCTGCCATGTCTATCTCCTGCATCCGCCGGGCGGCGTGGCGGGCGGTGACAGGCTGAGCCTGCGCTGCCGCCTTGATGCCGGCGCCCGCGTGGTGTTGACTACGCCCGCCGCCACCAAATTCTACCGCAGTGAGCACAATGTCTCCATGCAGTCAGCGTGCTTCGAGATCGGGGCCGATGCGGTGTGCGAGTATCTGCCGCAGGAGACGATCCTCTTCGACGGCGCCGATGCGCGGCTCGACACCCGGATATCGCTTGCCGCCGGCGCCACCTATGTCGGGTGGGACTTCCTGTGCCTCGGCAGGCCCGCCGCGGGCGAGGGCTTCGGCAGGGGGCGGTTCACCCAACGCATCGAGATCATGCGGGATGGCCGGCCCATCTGGTTCGAGCGCGTCGCCCTCTCGGGCGGGTCGCCGCTTCTCGGCGCGGCCTTCGCGCTGGCCGGAAAGCCGAGCTGGGGCACGATGGTCTATGCCGGCGCCACCGTCGACGATGCCGCGGAGCGCGTGCGGGCGGCCATCGGCGGGGATGGCGACGGGATCTTCTCCGCCAGCCAGGTCGATCAGGTCGTGGTCTGCCGCTATCTCGGGACCAGGGTCGCGGACGGCAAGGCACTCTTCGCCCGCGCCTGGGACGTCCTGCGGGCGGCGTGCCAGGGCAAGGCGGCCCATCAGCCACGGATCTGGTCGACCTGAGGCCGGGTCGCCCAGCAGAGGACAAAGGCAATGGAACTTCTTCCGCGCGAGAAAGACAAGCTCCTGCTTTTCACGGCGGCCCTGCTGGCGGAGAGACGGAAGGCACGCGGCATCAAGCTGAACTATCCCGAGGCGGTCGCCTATATCTCGGCGGCGGTCCTGGAGGGCGCGCGGGAAGGCCGCACGGTGGCCGATCTCATGTCCTTCGGCGCGACCCTGCTGACGCGCGAGGATGTCATGCCCGGCGTCCCCGAGATGATCGGCAGCGTCCAGGTCGAGGCGACCTTTCCCGACGGAACCAAGCTGGTGACCGTCCACAGCCCCATTCCATGAGGTCCAGGCCATGATCCCGGGTGAGTTCTTCATCGAGGACGGCGAGATCGAGATCAACGCCGGCCGTGAGACGCGTTCGATCGACGTGGCGAATTCGGGCGATCGGCCGATCCAGGTCGGCTCGCATTACCATTTCCACGAGACCAACCCGGCGCTCCACTTCGACCGCGACCAGGCGCGCGGCTTCCGCCTGAACATCCCGGCGGGAACGGCCGTCCGCTTCGAGCCCGGCCAGTCCCGCAGGGTCGAGCTGGTGGCGCTGGCCGGCGAGCGCGCCGTCTACGGCTTCAATGCCAGGATCATGGGAAAGCTGGAGAGCTGAGATGCGCCGTATCACCCGGGAGACCTATGCATCGCTCTACGGCCCGACGAAGGGGGACCGGATCCGGCTCGCCGACACCGAGCTGGTGATCGAGATTGAGCGGGACCACACCGTCTATGGCGACGAGGTCACCTTCGGCGGCGGGAAGGTGATCCGCGACGGCATGGGGCAGAGCCAGCGCAATGCCGCCGAGGTCGCCGACCTCGTCATCACCAATGTGGTCATCCTCGACCATTGGGGCATCGTGAAGGCCGATGTCGGCATTAAGGGCGGCCGCATCTCGGGCATCGGCAAGGCGGGCAATCCCGACATCCAGCCCGGCGTCACCATCGTCATCGGGCCGGGCACGGATGTCGTCGGCGGCGAGGGCCAGATCCTCACCGCCGGCGGCATCGACACGCATATCCACTTCATCGCGCCGCAGCAGGCGGACGAGGCCCTGGCCAGCGGCACCACCACGCTGGTGGGCGGCGGCACCGGCCCCTCCGTCGGCACGCTGGCGACGACCGTGACCCCCGGCCCCTGGTATATCCACCGCATGCTCGAGGCGGTCGAGGATCTGCCGGTCAATGTCGGCCTGCTCGGCAAGGGCAATGCCAGCCTGCCGGAACCGCTGCGCGAACAGGTCCGCGCCGGGGTCATCGGCCTCAAGCTGCACGAGGACTGGGGCACGACTCCCGCCGCGATCGACAACTGCCTGAGCGTTGCCGAGGAGATGGATGTCCAGGTCGCGCTGCACACCGACACGCTGAACGAGAGCGGCTTCGTCGCCAACACCTTCGCGGCGATGAAGGGCCGCTCCATCCATTCCTTCCACACGGAAGGCGCGGGCGGCGGCCATGCGCCGGACATCATCACCGCCGCGGGCCAGGAGAACATCCTGCCCTCCTCGACCAATCCGACGCGGCCCTACACGATCAATACCATCGACGAACATCTCGACATGCTGATGGTCTGTCATCACCTCAATCCGGAAGTCCCGGAGGATGTCGCCTTCGCGGAATCGCGCATCCGCAAGGAGACGATCGCGGCGGAGGACATCCTGCACGATCTCGGCGCCTTCTCGATGATGTCGTCGGATTCGCAGGCCATGGGGCGCATCGGCGAGACGACGCTGCGCTGCTGGCAGACGGCGCACAAGATGAAGGTCCAGCGCGGGCCCCTGCCCGAGGACAGCGCGCGCAACGACAATTTCCGCTGCAAGCGCTACGTCGCCAAGTACACCATCAACCCCGCCATCACCCATGGCTTCGCCCATGAGATCGGCTCGGTCGAGGTCGGCAAGCGCGCCGATCTCGTGCTGTGGAAGTCGGCCTTCTTCGGCGTCAAGCCCTCGCTGGTCATCCTGGGCGGCATGATCGCCATGGCGCCGATGGGCGACCCGAACGCCTCGATCTCGACGCCGCAGCCCGTCCATTACCGGCCAATGTACGGGATGCTGGGCCGCGCGCGGGCGAGCACGGGAGTGACTTTCGTCTCCCAGGCGGCGCTCGAGGGCGACATCGGCGGCCTGCTGAAGCTTCGGAAGCAGCTGGTGGCCGTGAAGGGCATCCGTGGCATCCGCAAGAAGGACATGATCCACAACAACCTCACGCCCCGGATCGAGGTCGATCCGCAGACCTACCAGGTGCGCGTGGACGGGGCGCCGATCACCTGCGAGCCGGCCGATGTGCTGCCCATGGCGCAACGCTACTTCCTGTTCTGAGGGATGGCGCCGGCGGGCCTCGCCGGCGGCCCGCCCCGCCTCCTTCCAGGACGGGATGAAACGGCTAGCCTGTCCGCGTGCCCGTTCCCGACGACTCCAAGACCCCCGATCCCCGGCTGATGGCGGCCATCGTCGCCAGCGCCCTGTTCATGCAGAACCTCGACAGCACCGTGGTGGCCACGGCGCTGCCGGCCATGGCCCGCTCCATGGGGGAGGACCCCCTGGTGATGGGCGTCGCCATCACCTCCTATCTGGTGGCGCTGACCGTCTTCATCCCGCTGAGTGGCTGGGTGGCCGACCGCTTCGGCGCCAAGCAGGTCTTCATGACCGCCATCGCCACCTTCACCCTGGCCTCGGCCTTCTGCGGCCTGTCGGGCGGGCTGGCGGAGCTGGTGGCGGCGCGCGTGCTGCAGGGCCTGGGCGGGGCGATGATGGTGCCGGTCGGGCGCCTGCTGCTGCTGCGCCGGGTCCGCAAGGAGGAGCTGCTCTCGGTCACCACCTGGCTGACCATGCCCGGCCTGCTCGGCCCGCTGCTGGGCCCGCCCGTCGGCGGCCTGCTGACCGACCTGATCTCCTGGCGCGCCGTCTTCTGGATCAACGTGCCGGTCGGGCTGCTGGGCCTGCTGCTGGTCTGGCGCGTCATCCCCGCCCTGCCGGCCAGTCTGCCGCCGCCGCCCGATCTGCGGGGCCTGACCCTGGTGGGCCTCGCCCTGGCGCTGCTGATGTTCGCCTTCGAGACGTTGGGCCGCGGCCTGGTGCCGCCGCTGCTGGCCGAAGTGATGCTGGGCCTCGGCCTGCTGGTGAGCCTGCTGGCGGTGCGCCACTGCCTGCGCGCGCCCCATCCGGCACTCGATTTCAGCCTGTTGTCGATCCCGAGCTTCCGGGTGCCGAACCTGGCCGGCACGGTGTTCCGCATCGGGGCCGGGGCGGTGCCCCTCCTGGTGCCGCTGGCGCTGCAACTCGGCTTCGGCGCCAGCGCGGCGCAGAGCGGCATGGTGAGCTTCGCCACCGCGCTCGGCGCCTTCGCCATGAAGCCCATGGCCCGGTTCGCGCTGCGCGCCTTCGGCTTCCGCGGCGTGCTGATCTGGAACGCCGTGCTGACGGCGCTCAGCATCGCGGCCTGCGCGGCCTTCCGCCCCGGCTGGCCCATGGCGGCGGTCTTCGCGGTACTGCTGCTGGGCGGGCTGTTCCGCAGCCTGCATTTCACCACGCTGAACACTTTGGCCTATGCCGAGGTGCCGCAGGAGAAGCTCTCGGCGGCGACCAGCCTCTACAGCACCGCCCAGCAGCTGCCGCTGGCACTGGGCGTGGCGCTCGCCTCCGCGGTGCTGCAGGCCAGCGTGGCCCTGAGCGGCCGGAGCGCGGTGGCGATGCCCGATTTCACGGCGGGGTTCCTGACCGCGGCCCTGCTGACCCTGCTGGCAGCGCCCCTGGCGGCCGGCCTGCCGCGCGATGCGGGGGAGGGCATCGTCGAGGGCCGCCGGCGCTGAGCCAGGCCGCCATGACGGGCAGATGAAGCGGCGTCCAGACCGTTTCATGCCTTTGTCACGCCAATTGTGACAATAAACGCAAACTGCGACGTCTCCGACCTTGCTAAGGTGCCGTCGACCTCCGCGTCACGCGGGACCGGGGGCATAGTCCGGAAGGCATCGCAGGATGGATGGCAGCATGAACCAGAGGCCAGAGACCGCTGCGGGAAGCGTCGTCCGACAGCGCTGGCATGACCTCGACCAGCTGCGGGCCATCCTCATGCTGGCCGGCATTCCCTACCATGTCGGCCTGGTCTACGCGGCGCATGCCACCTGGATCGTCGCCTCGCCGGATCGGTCCCAGGTCATGACCTGGTGGCTCCAGTTCAGCCATACCTTCCGCATGCCCGCCTTCTTCCTGATCGCCGGCCTCTTCGCCATGCTGCTGATCCGGCGGCGGGGCAGCGGCCCCTGGCTCGCGGGTCGGCTGCGGCGCATCGGCATCCCGCTCGCCACCTCCCTGGTGCTGATCAGCCCGCTGATGGTCATGGCCAGCGCCGCCTCGCTGGGCGGCATGGAGAACATCGCCCCCGGCCTGCTGGCGGAGCTGCGCCAGATCTCCTCTACCTGGACGGTGCATCTCTGGTTCCTGATCTACCTGCTGCTCTATTGCGGCCTCTTCGCCGGGCTTTGCGGCCTGATCGGGGTCGAGCGGATGGAGCGGGGCGCGGCCTTGCTGGGCGAGGGGCTGGCTCGCCGCCCGGCCCTGGCCTGGATCGCCCTGGCGGCGGCGGGGCTGACGACGCTCGCCGTCGCCACGGCGGCCAGCCTGGTGGAGGCGAGCTACCTGATCGGCGGCATCTTCGTTCCCGCCGACTTCGTGGCCAACGGGCTGATGTTCCTGACCGGCGCCCTGCTGGTTCTGCGGCCGGCCTGGCTCGAGGGCTTCCGCCGGCCGAAGCCGGCCGTCTGGGTGCTGGCCTTCCTCGCGGCCATCGCCATGGCGGCGGTGCAGAGCGAGGAGGGCACCCTGAACAAGGCCCTGACCTATCTCCTGATGCCGGTGGTCGGCATCCTCTTCTCGCATGTCCTGCTCTCGGCGGCCCGGCGCTGGCTCGACCGGCCGACCGGCTTCACGCGGCTCATGGTGGATGCCGCCATGACCATGTACCTGGTCCACGTCGTCTTCGTGCTCTGGCTGTCCGTGCTCTTTCTCGCCGTGCCGCTGCCGGCGGAGCTGGAGATCCTGATCATCGTCCTGCTCACGGGCCTGGGCTCCTATCTGGTCTATCGCCTGGTCGCCCTGAGCCCGCTGCTGACCTTCCTGTTCAACGGCACGCCGCTCCGGCCATCCCCGGCCTCTGCCGTTCTGGCCGGGAGCGGCGCTGGCCGCGCCTGAGGCGGCGCTCTATTCCGCCGGCGCGGCGCTGGGGGCGGTGCCCGGGCCGCGCGAGAAGCGCCGCGCCACGCCCTCGAAGGCCAGGAAGAGCACCGGCGTCACGAACAGGGTGAGCGCCTGGGAGACGGCGAGCCCGCCCACCACGGCGAGGCCCAGCGGCTGGCGGAGCTCGGCCGCGGCGCCCCAGCCGGCGGCGATCGGCACCGCGCCGGCAGCGGCGGCGAGGGTGGTCATCATGATCGGGCGGAAGCGGATGATGCTGGCCTCGCGCACGGCGGTCAGCGGGTCGTCCCCCGCCTTCAGGCGGGCGAGCGCCACATCGACCACCATGATGGCGTTCTTCTTCACCAGCCCGATCAGCAGCAGCACGCCGATGACGGCGATGACCGAGAGGTCGAGCCCAAAGAGCCAGAGCGTGGCCAGCGCGCCCAGCGCCGCCGGCGGCAGGCCGGAGAGGATGGTCAGCGGGTGGACCAGACTCTCATAGAGCACGCCCAGCACCACATACATGATCAGCACCGCGGCCAGCAGCAGCATTCCCTGGCCGGCCAGGGCCTGCTGGAAGATCTGCGCCGTGCCGGCATAGCCGGTGACGATGGTGGGCGGCAGGCCCGCCTGCCGCTCCAGCGCGGCGATGGCATCCGTGGCCTGGCCCAGCGCCACGCCCGGCGCCGTGTTGAAGCCGATGGTCACCGCCGGAAGCTGACCCTGATGGGCGACGGTGAGGGGGCCGACGCGCCGCTCCAGCCGGGCGATGCCATCCAGCGGCACCAGCCGGCCCGAGCTGCTGCGCAGATAGATCTTGGACAGGCCGCTCTCGTCCCGCTGGTCGCGCGGCAGGGCCTCGAGGATCACCGCATAGCTGTCCGAGGCGCCGAAGATGGTGCTGATCTGCCGCGCGCCATAGGCCGAGTAGAGCGCCTGCCGCACCTGATCGACGGTGACGCCGACCGAGGCGGCGCGGTCGCGGTCCACATTGACGGACAGGATGGGCGCGGCGAGCTGCAGGTCGGTGTTCACGTCCTGCAGCTCCGGCAGGCCCTGCATGGCCGCCTGCAGCCGCTCGGACCAGTCGTAGAGCTCATCGGCCCGCAGGCCCTGGAGCGTGTACTGGTAGAGGGTGCGGGAGGCGCGGGCGCCGAAGTTGATGTTCTGGATCGGGTTGATGAAGGCCTTGGTGCCCGGCACGGCGGTGGTCTGGCGCCGCAGCTCCTGGATGATCCGGCCGATCGGCGCCCGCTCCGCGCGCGGCTTGAGCTGGACGAACATGCGGCCCTGGTTCAGCGAATAGGCGGTGCCGCCGATACCGACCACGGAATTGACCCGCTCCACCGCCGGATGGGCGCGGACGATCTCCACCAGCCGCTGCTGCCGCGCGGCCATGTCGTCGAAGGAGACATCCTGCGGACCCTCGGTGTTGACGCTGAGCAGCCCCGTATCCTCGATCGGGAAGAAGCCCTTCGGGATAGCCACGGCGAGCCAGACCGAGGCGCCGATGGAGGCCAGGAAGACCAGCCAGACGGCCGGGCGGAAGCGCAACGAGCGGTCCAGCAGCCAGGCATAGCCGCGCTCCACCCCCTGGAACCCGCGCTCCAGCACCGCCTCGAAGCGCGAGGGCCGGCCATGCGCCGGCAGGCGGCTGGCCATCAGCGGCGTCAGGGTCAGGGAGACGATGCAGGAGACGATGACGGCGAGCGAGACGGTGGCGGCGAAGGCGTTGAACACCCGCCCGACCACGCCGCCCATCAGCAGGATCGGGATGAAGACGGCGATCAGCGAGAGGGTGATCGAGATGATGGTGAAGCCGATCTCGCGCGCGCCGCGGATGGCGGCGGCCAGCGGATGCATCCCCTCCTCGATATGGCGGACGATGGCCTCCAGCATGACGATGGCGTCGTCCACCACCAGGCCGACGGCGAGCGTCAGGCCGAGCAGGGTGATGTTGTCGATGCCATAGCCCAGCGCGTGCATCAGCCCGAAGGTGCCGGCCAGCGAGATCGGCACGGCGATGCCCGGGATCAGCGTGGCCGAGACCCGGCGCAGGAAGAGGAAGATGACCATCACGACGAGGCCGACGGCGATCATCAGGTGGTGCTGCACGTCATGCACCGCCTCGCGGATTGAGACCGAGCGGTCGAGCATGACGGAAAGCTCGGCGCCGGGCGGCAGCGCGGCCTGCAGGCCGGGCAGGGCGGCCTTCACCCCGTCCACCACATCGACCGTATTGGCGTCCGGCTGGCGCTGCACGGCGAGCGTCAGGCCGCGCGCGCCGTTGATCCAGGAAGCGACCCGGTTGTTCTCGACGCCATCCTCGACGCGCGCCACGTCCTGCACCCGGATCGGCGCATTGGGCCGGCCGCCGATGACGAGGCGCCCGAATTCCTCGGCATTCTGCAACTGATCGTTGGCGCGCAGGGTGAGCTGCTGGCGCGGGCCGTTCAGCGCGCCGACCGGCGTGTTGGTGTTGGCGGCGGCGATGGCCCGCTGCGCCTCGTCGAAGCCCAGGCCGAGCGCCGCCAGCCGGTCCGGGTCGAGCTGCACGCGCACGGCGTATTTCTGCTCGCCATAGGTCAGCACCTGCGCCACGCCGGGGATGCGCGAGAGGGCGGGGGAGATCAGCACCGCCGCCACCTCGTTCAGCCGGTAGAGCGGCACGTCGCCGCCGCGCAGGTTCAGCAGCACCACCGGCGCGTCCGCAGGGTTGGATTTGCGGAAGCTGGGCGGGTTGGTCATCTCCTGCGGCAGGCGGCGCTGGGCCCGGGAGATGGCCGACTGCACATCGAGCGCCGCGGCGTCGATGTCCCGCCCGAGCACGAATTGCAGGGTGATCGAGGTGGTGCCCTGGCCGCTGGTCGAGGACATCTGGTCGATGCCCGCGATGGTCGAGAACTCCCGCTCCAGCGGCAGCGCGACGGAATTCGCCATGGTCTCCGGGCTGGCGCCGGGAAGCTGGGCGCTGACCGAGATGACCGGGAAATCGACCCGCGGCATGGCGGCCACGGGAAGCTGGAAATAGGCCACCGCCCCGGCCACCACCGCCGCCACGGCCAGCAGGAAGGTCATCACCGGGCGGCGGATGCAGAGCTCGGACAGGTGCATCGGGGCGGTTCCTCGGCCAGGCGGCGGGTCAGGGCAGGCGGGCGGTCATCTCAACTGGCGGCTCAGCTCGGGCCGGCCGGCGTCCGGGCCGCCTGCGGCGCGCCGCGCACCGCGACCCGGGCGCCGTCGGAGAGCAGTTGCGCGCCGTCGGTCACCACCCGGTCGCCGGCCTGCAACTCGGCCTTCACCACGGCGCGCCCCGCGACCACGCGTTGCAGCTCGATCGGGCGGCGGTGCGCCTGGCTCCCGGCATCGACGACATAGACATAACGCCCGCCCTGGCTGCCGGTCAGCACCGCCTGCACCGGGATCGACAGCGCGTCCGGCTCGACGCGCGGCACCAGCACCACGTTGACGTACTGGCCGGGCCAGAGGGCGTCGTCCGGATTGGCGAAGCGGGCCTTGAGCTGCACCGTGCCGGAGGCGGTGTCCACCTGGCTGTCCACAAAATGCAGCGCGCCCTCGACGGGCGGGTGGCTGTCGCCCGGCGGATGCGCGGTGACGCGGGGCGGGCCGCCCTCGCGCATCGCCGTGCGGATCTCGGGCAACCAGCGTTCCGGCACGGCGAACTGCACCTGGATCGGGTCGGTCTGGGTGATGGTGGCGAGCGTCGCGCTGTCGCCCTGGCGGACCAGGTTGCCCTCGGTGATCGGCAGGGCGCCGAGGCGGCCGTCGATCTGGGCGCGGATGGTGGCGTAGCCGAGGGTGATGCGCGTCTGGGCAATCAGCGCCTCCCCGGCCTTCACCGTGGCCTCGGCGCTGGCGGCGTCCGCCTGGGCCTGCTCGTAGCGCTGCACGGCGGCGAAGCCCTCGCCGCGCAGGGCGCTGTAGCGGCTGGCATCGGCGCGGGCGCGGACCGCCAGGGCCTTGTCCCGGGCGAGCTGCGCTTCCTGCTGCGCCAGCAGCGCCTCGGTCATGCGCGAGTCGAGGGTGAAGAGCACATCCCCCTCCTTCACCCGCTGCCCCTCGGCGACATGCACCTGACGGATCTGCCCCTCGACGCGGCTGCGCACCGTCACCGTCGCCTCGGCGACCACATTGCCGTTGGCGGCGATCTCCAGCGGGATCGGGCCCCGCTCGACCGGGCTGACGAGGACGGGGATGGCGGGGGCCTGGGCGGCGGCGGGCGATACGGCCGCCACCCCGAGGGCGAGTGCCGCCAGGACATGGCGAAGTGCCCCACGGCGCCGCCAGGGCAGCATGAGGGGCACGCCGGCGGGAAGAGCCGGCGCAGGGCTGGGCGACCGCGATGCCTTCATGGCTATCGCCATAAAGTGTTGTCGGAGGGCAGCATAGCCACCGTTACACGGCGTTACATTAAACGTCGTGCAGCCTGCCGCAACCTGACCTGACAAGCGGACAAAAGCCGAAAACCGCGGGCTGGAAGGCCTCTCGGCCCACCCCACGGTCACGACAGATCCGCTTGTTCCGTCCGGGACCGGGATGATCCGGCGGACGGGGAAGGCTCAGAAGCCTTCGCGCTCCAGGCGCTTGCGCTCCACCTTGCGGGCGCGGCGAACGGCCTCGGCGGCCTCGCGGGCGCGGCGCTCGGAGGGCTTCTCGTAGTGGCGGCGCAGCTTCATCTCGCGAAAGACGCCTTCGCGCTGCAGCTTCTTCTTCAGGGCCTTGAGGGCCTGGTCGATATTGTTATCCCGAACGACGACCTGCACGCTGTGCGGTCTCCTCTTTCTGGTCAGGGCCCGGCAACCAGGATTCTGGCCGACCAGGTTTGCGGATGCGAAACGCACGAAGCGCCGGTCATGCCGGCGCCTTCCTGCAAGGTGGCGAGCCCCTTAGCATGTCTCCGCGCGGGAATGAAAGCCCCTTCCCGGAGTCGTCCGGCGCCCCAATTCTAGGCGGGCCCCAGCCGAGGAGAGGACGCATGGCCATCCTGAAGATCGCCCGCATGGGACATCCCGTCCTGCTGCAGGTCGCGGAGCCCGTGCCGGACCCCACCGCGCCGGAGATCGGCCGCCTGGTGCGCGACATGGCGGAGACCATGCTGGACGCCTCGGGCCTCGGCCTGGCGGCGCCCCAGGTGCACGAGCCGCTCCGTCTCTTCGTCTGGCGCAACGGCGAGAATGTCGCCGCCCTGATCAACCCGGAGATCGAGCTGCTCGGCCCGCCCGATCAGAGCGGTTGGGAGGGTTGCCTGTCGATCCCCGGCCTGCGCGGCAATGTGGAGCGCGCCGGGAAGGTCGCGTTCCGCGGCCTCGACATCGAGGGGCGGACGGTGGAGGGCGAGGCGGAGGGCCTGCTGGCGCGGGTGATGCAGCATGAGTTCGACCACCTGAACGGCATCCTCTACCCCTCCCGCATGAGCGACATGGCGCTGTTCGGCTTCACCGACGAGCTGGCCCGCGCCGCCGTCCGGCAGCAGGCCGAGGCGGCGCCCGCCATGGCCGGGCCGGCACGATGAGCCTGCACCGCAGCGCCGAGCGGGACGCCGCGCTCCGCCTTCTGTTGCCGCAGGTGCCGCGTCTCGGCTGGAACGAGGCCGCGCTCCGGGTGGCCCTGCGGGATGCGGGGCAGGAGGCCGAGGCGGCGGCCTGGCTGTTCCCCGAGGGGCCGGTCGGCATGGTGGAGGCCTGGGCCGATCTGGCCGACCGCGACATGGCGGCGGCCGGCGCCGAGGCGGGGGTGGAGGGGATGCGCATTCCGCAGCGCATCCGCACCCTGCTGGCGATCCGGCTGCGCCAGCAGGCCCCGCACAAGGAGGCGGTGCGCCGTGCCCTGGCGCTGCTGGCCCTGCCCTGGAACCTCGGCGCCGCCAGCCGCATCACCGCCCGCACCGTCGATGCCGTCTGGCAGGCGGCCGGGGACGCCTCCACGGACCTCTCCTTCTACACCCGCCGCGCCACCCTGGCCGGGATCTATGCCGCCACCCTGACCTTCTGGCTGCAGGACCCCGACCCCGAGGCGACGCTCGCCTTCCTGGACCGCCGCCTGGCCGGGTTGGCGCGGATGCAGAAGCGCCGCAAGCCGGCGTGAGCCGGAGGCGCGGGGCGGGGTCGAGCGGAAAGCGGTGGACATCGGGCGGCGCGCGCGGCACAGCCCCGCCTTTGATCCACCTTGCCGCGGGATCCCCCCACGTGACCGATACTCCTTCCGCGCCGCTTGTCGGCATCATCATGGGCAGCCGTTCGGACTGGGAGACCATGCGCCATGCCGACGAGACGCTGACGCGCCTCGGCATCGCGCATGAGTGCCGCGTGGTCTCGGCGCACCGCACGCCGCAGCGCCTCTACGACTATGCCGCCACCGCCGCCGAACGCGGCCTGCGCGTCATCATCGCGGGCGCGGGGGGCGCCGCGCACCTCCCCGGCATGGCCGCCGCCATGACCCGGCTGCCCGTGCTCGGCGTGCCGGTCGAGAGCCACGCCCTGAAGGGCATGGACAGCCTGCTCTCCATCGTCCAGATGCCGGCCGGCATTCCGGTGGGCACGCTCGCCATCGGCCGCGCCGGTGCCGTCAACGCCGCGCTGCTGGCCGCCGCCATGCTGGCCACCACCGATGCCGGGCTGGCGGAGCGGCTGGAGGCCTGGCGGGCGGAGCAGACCGCCGCCGTGGTGGAGGAGCCGGCATGAGCGGCGCCCCGGCCACGCCGCTGCCCCCCAACAGCACCATCGGCATCCTGGGCGGCGGGCAGCTTGGCCGCATGTCGGCGCTGGCCGCCGCCGAGCTGGGCTATCGCTGCCACGTCTATGCGCCGGACGCCGATTCGCCCGGCATGCAGGTCGCGGCTGCCCGCACCGTGGCGGACTACGAGGACCCGGAGGCTCTGGCCGCCTTCGCCGCCGCCGTCGATGTCGTGACCTTCGAGTTCGAGAACGTGCCCGCCCGCACGCTGGAGATCCTGGCGCCGCGAGTGCCCTGCCGCCCGGGCCGGAAGGCGCTCGCCGTCTGCCAGGACCGGCTGCAGGAGAAGGCCTTCCTGGAGCGGGCCGGCGTGCCGGTGGCGCCCTGGCGCGCGGTGCACGACCTCGCCGGGCTGGAGGCGGCGGTGGCCGAGATCGGCCTGCCGGCCGTGCTGAAGACCACGCGGCTCGGCTATGACGGGCGCGGACAGGCCGTGCTCCGCCGGCCGGAGGAGGCGGCGGAGGCCTTCGCGCGGCTCGAGCCCAGGCCGCTGATCCTGGAGGCCTTCGTCCCCTTCACCCAGGAGATCTCCGCCGTGGCGGCGCGTGGTCTGGACGGGAGCGTCGCCGTCTATGACGCGGTGGAGAATCGCCACAGCCACCACATCCTGGACCTCTCCTTCGCACCGGCCCGGGTGCCGGAGGCGGTGGCCGGACAGGCCCGGCGCCATGTCGCGGAGGTGGCCGCGGCGCTGGAGCTGGTGGGCGTGCTGGCGGTCGAGTTCTTCCTGCTGCCGGACGGCCGGCTACTGGGCAACGAGATCGCGCCCCGGCCGCACAATTCCGGGCATTGGACCATGGATGCCTGCCAGGCCGGGCAGTTCCATCAACACATCCGGGCTGTTGCAGGAATGCCACTCGGCAGCGCCGAACGGCATTCGGATGCGGTGATGCGCAATCTGATCGGGCCCGAAGGCATGGCCCGGCTGCCCGCGCTGCTGCCGCAGCCTGACGTTTCCGTACATCTCTATGGAAAGCAGGCCGCCCGGGCCGGCCGGAAGATGGGCCACGCCAATTGCCTCCTGCCACGCGGCAGCCTGTCCGCGCAGGATGAGGGGAAGCTGCTCGCGCGGCTGTGACCAAAAAGCCCCAGGGGTACTGTGTCTTGAAGGACACATGTGGCTGCAATCTGGTTGCAACCCGCTGTGCAGCGCTCAAGGTGATGCTAAGTCATGGTCACGCGGCGCCGGACTCGAAGGACTTCTTCGCGGATGCGCGCAGCGAGCATGCCTCTGGTGGATCGAGGAGATTTCTAATGAGCCTCAAGAAGGCGCTTCTGGCGGCGACCGTTCTGGCGCTGCCGCTCGCGGCTCAGGCGCAGACGCCGGTCACGGGTGTTTACATCGGTGCGGGTGCTGGCTGGAACCATCTGCAGGACACGGATATCGGGACCGGCGGCGTCGCCCAGGACCTGAAGGCGGAGTTCGACGAGGGCTTCGGCGGTGTTCTGAGCATCGGTTACGGCTTCGGCAACGGCCTGCGCGCCGAGATCGAGGGCAACTACCGTCAGAACGACGTCGGCAAGCTGACGCTCGGCAGCACGACCCTGCCCCGGATCGGCGGCACCGCCCGCACCTACGGCGCGATGGCCAACGTGCTGTATGACTTCAACCTCGGCCTGCCGGTCGTTCCCTATGTCGGCGGTGGCGTGGGTTATGCCTGGACCGATTACGACACCGTCCGCAGCCGCGGCCCGGGTCTGTCCAGCGTGACGACCGACGACAACGAGGGTCAGTTCGCCTATCAGGGCATCGCCGGCGCGGCCTTCCCGATCGCCGCCGTTCCCGGCCTGGCGCTGACCGCCGAGTACCGCTTCCTCGGCACGCTGCGCCCCGAGCTGAGCACCGTGACCCGCAACACCGCGGGCGCCGTGACCAGCAACCGCGACGCCAAGGTCGACAACTACAACCACTCGGTCTTCGTCGGCCTGCGCTACGCCTTCAACCAGCCGGTCCCGCCGGCCCCGGTTCCGGTCGCTCCGGCTCCCGCCGCCGCCCCGGCCCCGGCCCGCACCTATCTCGTCTTCTTCGACTGGGATCGGTACAACCTGACGGAGCGCGCCCGCCAGATCATCGCCGAGGCAGCGCAGAACGCCGGCCGCGTGCAGAGCACCCGCATCGAGGTGGCCGGCCACGCCGACCGCTCGGGCTCGCCGCAGTACAACCAGCGCCTGTCGCAGCGTCGCGCCGACGCCGTGGCGGCCGAGCTGGTCCGCCTGGGCGTGAACCGCTCCTCCATCATGGTCGAGGCCTTCGGCGAGAGCCGTCCGCTGGTGCCGACCGCCGATGGCGTGCGCGAGCCGCAGAACCGCCGCGTCGAGATCGTGCTGCGCTAAGCAGCACGCTTCGATCGGAGCTGGAGGGAAGCGCCACGCGGCGCTTCCCTTTTTTCATGCGCCCTCTCCGGATAAAGGCGAGGCATGCCTTCGCGTCCTTCCGCCGGACCCCGTGCCCTCATCCGGGGCCGCCTGGCCGGCCTGGCCGGCCTGCTGCTGCTCGCCGCCTGCGGTCCGGACCCGGCCGCCGTGCCTCATCTCACCCAGGCCGCCGACGCCCGGCCCCATGTGGTCCCGACCCGGCAGGGACCCGTGCGCGGCGTCGCCACCCCGGAGGGGCAGGCCTACCTCGGCATTCCCTTCGCCGCCCCGCCCACCGGAGAGCGGCGCTGGCGCGCACCCGGTCCGGCCGAGCCCTGGACGGCGGAGCGCGACGCGACGCAGCTCGGCCCCGGTTGCCTGGAGAACTACAGCCCGGCCTATCAGCGGGGCGGCTCCTCGCGATGGCTGATCCGGGGCGATGAGGACTGTCTGAACCTCAATGTCTACGCCCCCGCCTCCGCTCGGCCCGGCGACCGCCTGCCGGTCATGGTCTGGCTCTATGGCGGCGGGCTGGTGCTGGGCAGCAACAGGCAATACGATCCAAGCCACCTGGCCCAGGCGCAGCGGGTTATCGTCGTGGCGCCCAATTACCGGCTCGGCACGCTGGGCTTCCTGGCGCATCCCGGGCTGCGTGGGGAGAACGGCACGGCCAATGCCGGGCTGCTGGACCAGCAGGCGGCGCTCCGCTGGGTTCGCGACAACATCGCCGGCTTCGGCGGCGATCCGGGAAATGTCACGCTCTTCGGCGAATCCGCCGGAAGCTGGAGCGCCTGCTTCCAGATGGCCTCGCCCGGTGCCGCCGGGCTCTTCCACCGCGTCATCCTGCAGAGCGGCGTCTGCACCCTGCCGATCTCGACCGTTCCCCTGGCCCGCGCCGAAGCCGCCGGCGCGGCCCTGGCGCGGGAGCTGGGGTGCGGCGAGGGCGAGGCGGGCGTGGCCTGCCTGCGCCGCAAGCCGGCGGCGGAGTTGGCGGCGGCGGCGGCGCGCACGCCTGGCATGCTGGGGGTCAGCAGTTGGGGGCCGGCGCACGGCGATGCCGTGTTGCCCCTCGCACCCGGCGAGGCCTTCGCCCGGCCGGACTTCCATGGCCCCCCCGTCATCAACGGCACCACGCGGGATGAGGGCCGGCTCTTCGCCGCCTTGTATCGAATGACCGGCGCGCTTTTCACCGAGGCCAGCTACGAGGCCGCCGTGACCCGCCTGCTCGGCGACCGCGCCGTGGCGGCGCTGCGGGCCTACCCTTCGTCACCCTCGGGCGGGCCGGCGCTCGCCTTCGCCCAGTTGGTGACGGACGGCATATTCGCCTGCCCGGCCTTGCGCCTGAACCGCCTGCTGGCGGCCCGCCTGCCACTGCGTGCCTATCAGTTCGCCGATCCCAGCCCGGTCTCCAGCCTCCCGGCCCTGCCCTTCCTGCCGCCGCTCGGGGCGTATCACGCCTCGGAGATCCCCTTCATCTTCCGGACCCGCTGGATCCTGGCCGATCCATCGGAGTTCTCGCCCGCGCAGCACGCCCTGGCGGAGAGGATGCAGGCGGCCTGGGGGCGGTTCGCCCGGAGCGGCGACCCCAATGGCGGTGACCTGCCGGCCTGGCCCCCCTATCGGGAGGATGAGGACACCACCCTGGCGCTTCGGCCGGCCGGCATCGGGCTGATCGGGCCGGATCTCTGGCAGACGCACCGCTGCGGCGTCTGGGAGGCCCTGGGCCTCTAGGTCCGGGCTCCCGGTGCGCGCGGGAGGTCAGACCCGGATCGGCGGCTCCAGCGGAGGATCGCCCACCGGGGGGATGTCCGGCGCGTCGGGCGTCGGTTCGTCGGGGCCCGGCGGGTCCTGGATGGGCGGCTCCGGCAGGTCCGGGCCGGGAGGCTCCGGCGGCATGGGCGGCACCGGGCTGGGCGGATCGCTCGGCGGAATGGGGATCTGCGCCCGCAGGGCGTCAGGGGCGGTGTCGGCCGGCGCGGTCATGGCATGCCCTCTCCTTCTTCGTCTCGAAGGGAGAAGAGGGGCAGGGCCCGTGAAGTTGCCAAGGCGTCCCCACTCCCTGCGATGCGCCAGTTTTTGTTGCAATGCACAATCCGCTTCGTCATAGAGTTGAAAAGGGAGGAACCCGTCCGCGGCTCCGCAAGCGGAGGTTCCCATGCGACGACGAAGTCTCCTGTGTCACGTCTCGGCCGGGCTGCTGGCCGCCCCGGCCCTTCTCCCCGGCGGCCGTGCCCGCGCGGCGGAGCCGGTGGATGTCGAGCTGGTCCTGGCCGTCGATGTCAGCCGGTCGATGGACAGCGAGGAGCAGGAGATTCAGTTCCAGGGCTATGCCCGGGCCTTCCGCGACGCCCGCCTGATCGACGGCATCGCCCATGGCGCGATCGGCGCCATCGCCGTCTGCTTCTTCACTTGGTCCGACTGGAACGTGCAGGAGCTGCTGGTGCCCTGGCGGCGGATCGACGGCCCGGCCAGCGCGGAGGACTTCGCCCGCGCCATCGAGGCCGCGCCCCGGCGGACCCACCTCTACACCTCGATCTCCGCCGCCATCGACTACGCCTCCGGTCTCTTCGGTCAGGGCTATGAGGGCACCCGGCAGGTGGTCGACATCTCCGGCGACGGCGTCAACAACTCGGGCCGCCCGCTCGATCTGGCGCGTGCCGAGGCCCTGCGGAAGGGCATCGTGCTCAACGGCCTGGCGGTGCTGGACCACACCCCGCCCTCGCCGCAGTTCGCCGCGCTGCAGCCGCCGCTGGACGAGTACTACCGCGACCAGGTGATCGGCGGGCCCGGCGCCTTCCTGATGGTGGCCGAGGGCTTCCAGGCCTTCGAGGGCGCCGTCCGGCGCAAGATCATCCGCGAGATCGCCGCCCGCCCGGCGCCGGCCCCCCTGGTGGAGCGCGCCACCGCCTGACGCGGCGGCGGATGGCTGCCCTGCCCTCACCCCCCCTGGCGCGCCGCCGTGCCCCGGCGCAGTTTTCCGCCTGGACGACAAGGGACTCAGGGGCGGAATGGAGCGGGACACGGACGGGCTGCCGCAGCCGGAGCGGTTCTGGGCGGTGCTGGCGCTGGCGGCCTCGATCGCCCTCTCGGTGATGGACAGTTCCATCGCCAACGTGGCCCTTCCCGCGATCGCCGCCGACCTCGGGGTGGCGCCCGCCGATGCCATCCTCGTGGTGAACGCCTACCAGATCGCCGTGGTCATGTCCCTGCTGCCGCTGGCCTCCCTGGGCGAGCTGCTCGGCTACCAGCGGGTCTATCGCGCCGGCCTGGTGCTGTTCATCGGCGCCTCCTGCGCCTGCGCCCTGTCGGAGTCGCTGACCGGGCTGACCATCGCCCGCGCGGCCCAGGGGCTCGGCGCCGCTGGGTTGATGAGCGTCAACACCGCGCTGGTGCGCTTCATCTATCCGCAGCGCCTGCTCGGCCAGGGCATGGGGGTCAACGGGCTGGTGGTCGCGCTGTCCTCGGCGCTCGGGCCGACGGTCGCGGCCGGCATCCTGAGCGTGGCGCACTGGCCCTGGATCTTCGCGGTGAACATCCCCATCGGGCTGGTCGCCCTGGCGCTGGCCTGGCGCTTCCTGCCGCAGACGCCGCGGGCCAGCCGGCGCTTCGATGCCGCCAGCGCCCTGCTCAGCGCCGCCACCTTCGGCCTCTTCATGACCGGGGTGGAACAGGGGACGCGCGGCGGCGGCTGGCTGTCCGCGCTGCCGCTGCTGGGCGGCGGCATCCTGGCCGGCTTCCTGCTGGTCCGGCGGCAGGCGGGGCGGCCGGCGCCGCTGCTGCCCGTGGACCTGCTGCGAATCCCCATCTTCGCCCTGTCCGTCCTGACCTCGATCAGTTCCTTCGCGGCGCAGATGCTGGCCTTCGTCGCCCTGCCCTTCTTCCTGCAGCACGGGCTGGGGCGGAACCAGGTCGAGACGGGGCTGCTGATGACGCCCTGGCCGGTCATGCTGGTCATCATCTCCCCCCTCGCCGGACGCCTGTCGGACCGCATCTCCGCCGGCCTTCTCGGCGGCATCGGGCTGGCCGTGATGGCCTGCGGCCTGTTCCTGCTGGCCGGGCTGCCGCCCGCGCCGACCGCGCTCGACATCGGCTGGCGGATGGCCCTCTGCGGCCTCGGCTTCGGCCTGTTCCAGAGCCCGAACAACCGCGCCCTGCTCTCCTCCGCCCCGCGCGAGCGCAGCGGCGGCGCCAGCGGCATGCTCTCGACCTCGCGCCTGATCGGGCAGACCACCGGCGCCGCGCTGGCGGCGCTGGTGCTGCGCCTCTCGGGCACCGACGGCACCGGCACGGCGCTCACCGTGGCCGGCGGCATCGCCGCGGCCGCGGCCCTGATCAGCTTCAGCCGCCTGCGCGCCGGCTGAACCCCTCCCGCCTCTGCAACGGATCCCTGCCCATGTCCTCTGATACCCCGCAGCCTTCTCCCGAACTCCTGGCGGCCGAGATCCTGCGCCAGACGACGGCGCGCGGGCTGGAGAAATCCGTCTGTCCCAGCGAGGTCGCCCGCGCCCTGGCGCCGGGCGAGGCGTGGCGCGGCCTGATGGGGCCGGTGCGGCGCGCCGCCATCGCGCTGGCCGAGGCGGGGCGCATCGAGATCCTGCGCAAGGGCAAGCCGGTACCGCCCGAGGCGGTGCGCGGCGTCATCCGCCTGCGCGCGCTCCCCGGCTGACGCCGCCCCCATCCCCTGCCGCGCGAAGAAGGCCCCCGCCGATGGCCATCCCCCGCTTCCCCTTCCTGCGCGACGCCTGGGCCCTCGCCCGGCCCTACTGGAGCAGCGAGGAACGCTGGCGGGCGCGCCTGCTGCTGGCCGTCGTCGTCGCGCTGAACCTGGCGCTGGTCGGCATGGGCGTGCTGCTCACCTTCTGGAACCGCCAGTTCTACAACGTGCTGGAGGCCCGGGACGCCGAGGCCTTCGGCGCCCTGCTGCTCCTCGGCCACCGCGGCGCCGGCGGCTTCATGCCGGGATTCGCGGTGATCGCCCCGCTGTACATCCTGGTCGCGGTCTATGCGCTCTACCTGCAGATGGCCCTGCAGATCCGCTGGCGCCGCTGGATGACCGAGAAGCTGATCGAGGGCTGGCTGGAGCACCGCGCCTATTACCGCATCGCCCTGACCGATCGCGGCACCGACAATCCCGACCAGCGCATCGCCGAGGACACCCGCCTCTTTGTCGATGACACGCTGAGCCTCGGCCTCGGCCTGATGAACGCGGTGGTGACGCTGGTCTCCTTCGTCTTCGTGCTCTGGAGCCTGTCGGGGTCGATGGAGATCCTGGGCGTCAGCATCCCCGGCTACATGGTTTGGGTGGCGCTGCTCTATTCCGTCATCGGCACCTGGCTGGCCCATCTGGTGGGGCGACGGCTGATCCGGCTGAACTTCCTGCAGCAGCGGGTCGAGGCGGATCTGCGCTTCGCCCTGGTGCGCTTCCGCGAGAACATGGAGGGCATCGCCCTCCAGGGCGGCGAGGCGCGGGAGCGGCAGGGGCTGCTGGCGCATTTCCACGCGGTGCTGGAGAACTGGTGGGGCATCATGCGCGTCACCAAGCACCTCACCTTCTTCACCGCCGGCTTCACGCAGGTCGCCATCGTCTTTCCCATCCTCGTCGCCGCCCCGGCCTTCTTCGCCGGGCGCCTCGACCTCGGCGGGCTGATCCAGACCTCCTCGGCCTTCCAGGAGGTGCAGGGCTCGCTCTCCTGGGCGATCAACAACTACGGCCAGCTGACCGGATGGCGCGCCACGGTGGAGCGGCTGACCGGCTTCAGCCGGGCCATCGCCCTCGCCCACGCCGCCGCCGGGGAAGGGCCGCGCCGCGTGGCGACGCCGGGGCCGGAGCTGCGCGCCGAGCAGCTCGACATCCATCTCCCCGATGGCCGCAGCCTGACGCGGCAGGCACGGCTCTCGGTGCGGCCGGGCGAGGCGGTGCTGATCACCGGCGCCTCGGGCAGCGGCAAGTCCACCGTGTTCCGCGCGCTGTCCGGCATCTGGCCCTTCGGTTCGGGCGAGATCGCCACCCCGTCCGGCGAGGCGCTGTTCCTGCCGCAGCGGCCCTACCTGCCGCTCGGCACGCTGCGCGCCGCCGTGACCTATCCGCGCGACCCGGCGGAAGTGCCGGAGGCGCGGCTGCGCGCGGTGCTGGAGCAGGTCGGGCTGGGGCGGCTGCTGCCCCGGCTGGACGAAGCCGAGACCTGGGACAAGCGGCTCTCGGGCGGCGAGCAGCAGCGCCTGGCGATCGCCCGCGCCCTGCTGCTGCGCCCGCGCTGGCTGTTCCTCGACGAGGCCACGGCCAGCCTCGACCCCGAGGCGGAGGAGGCGCTCTACGCCCTGTTGCGGCGGGAACTGCCGGAGACGGGGATCCTGTCCATCGCGCATCGCCCCGCCGTCGCGCGGCATCACGACCGCGTGTTGCGCCTGGAGGAGGGCGTGCTGCGCCCGGTTTGACGCCGGGCATCGCCGGAGGGGGCTTCGCGGCACCGGAAAAGCCGTCCATAGCTGGGGCGCCTGCCGCGCGAAGGAGCCTCGCCTTGAGTGCCGTGCTGACGCCTGTCATCGATCATGTGGTCGTCTCCGTCGGGGACCGTCTGGACGAGGCGGCCGAGACCTATCGCCGCCTGGGCTTCACGCTCACCGAACGCGGGCACCACAGCCTCGGCTCCAGCAACCACCTGGCGGTCTTCGGCACGGACTATCTGGAACTGCTCGGCCACGAGCCGGCCCGGCTGCAGGGCGCCGCGCCGCCCTGGCAGATGCCCGATGGCCTCGGCGGTCTGGTCTTCAAGCCGCTGCCGACGGAGGACTTCGCCAGGCGGATCGCCGAGGCCGGCGTGCCGGTCGGCGAGTCCCGCGACTTCGCGCGCCCCGTCGCGCTGCCCGGCGGCGGCGCGCGGGAAGCGCGCTTCCGCGTCACCCACCTCGCGGCCGGGGCCAGCCTGGGCGGCCGCGTCTTCTTCTGCCACCACCACACGCCCGAGCTGGTCTGGCGGCAGGAATGGCAGCGCCACGACAACGCCGTGACCGGCGTGGCCGAGTTCGGCGTGACCAGCGGCGAGCCGGCACGGACGGCGGCGCCCTACCGCGCGCTGTTCGGCAAGGCCGTGGCCGAGATCCCCGGCGGCGTGGCGATCGCCGCGGCGGGGGCGCGGGTGTTGATCCTGACACCGGAGGCCGCGCGGGCCCGCTGGGGCCGGGCCCTGCCCCGGCTGCCATCGGACGGCCGGGAACGCATGGTGGCCCTCGGCCTGCGCAGCGCCCGCCTCGAGGACAGCCGCGACCTGCTGCGGCGGTCCGGCTTCCGGCCCCGTGAGAAGGAAGGCCGCCTGTTGCTGCCCGCCGCGGAGACCGGCGGCCTGGCGCTCAGCTTCAGCGGCTGAGGGGCGCCTCGCTGGCCTCGGTGAAATAGCCGGCATGCCGGGCCTGGATCTCCGCGATCCGGCCCAGCGTGTCCGAGAGGTGGCGGCGCAGGCCGGCCACCGCCGCCTCCACCCGCCCCGCCAGGATCGCGTCGGCCAGCGCCTCGTGCTCCGCGAGGATCGCGGCGGCCTTCCCCGGAGCCGGCAGATGGAGGCGGCGCAGCCGGCGCAGGTGGCCGCTCCGGGCCTGCGCCAGATCCCAGAGCCCCGCGACGCCGGCGGCGGCATGCAGCTCGGCATGGAAGGCGTCGTCGGCGGCCGCGAAGGCATCGTGATCGCCCCCCTCGAGCAGCCTCCGCTGCTCCCGCAGATGCTCCTGCAGGCCGGCCCGCAGTCCGGCCGGGGGAGCCTCCGCCAGGTGCCGGACCGTCTCCAGCTCGATCGCGCGGCGCAGGAAGAGGGCCTCGCGGGCGCTGGCGAGATCGATCCGCGCCACCCGCGTCGAGGCGCTGGGCACCACCTCCACCAGCCCCTCGGCCTGCAGCCGCATCAGCGCCTCGCGCACCGGGGTCTGGCTGAGGCCGAGCTGCGCGGCGAGGGCGGCGCGCGACAGCACCGCGCCGGGCGCCAGGGTGAGGACCAGGATCGCCTCGCGGAGTGCGCGGTAGGCGAACTCTCCCGCCGAGGGCGGCCGGCCGAAGGGTTGCAGGGCGGCGATCGGCAGAGGCGCGTTCTGGTCCATGGCCCTTTATATCGTTCTTTACCGAAATCCGAAATATCGGCTGCTTGCCTGACAAGCTGATGTCCGGTATCAGGAACGGCAAGGCCCTGCTGCCAAGGGCCGATCATTGGGGGATGGACGTCAGGACGGTCTCGCGGGCCCACTGGCACCCCTGCCCTGCGCCGAGGAGTCCGCCATGCCCCTGCCCCGCATCGTCGTCGCCCGCCGTATCACCGAAGCCGCCGCCGCCCGTGCCCGCCAGGACTTCGACGCCCTGATGGCCGAGCACGACATGGACGCCGCGGAAACCATCGCTGCGGCGGCGGCGCACCGCGCCGAGGCCATCCTCATCGGCGGCACCTCGAAGCTGGACGCCGCCGCCATCGCGCAACTGCCCGATCATGTCCGGCTGATCGCCAACAGCAGCGTCGGCTACGACCACATGGACGCCGCGGCGGCCAAGGCGCGTGGCATCCTGGTCACCAACACGCCGGACGTGTTGACCGACTGCACCGCCGATCTCGCCTTCATGCTGCTGCTCGGCGCCTGCCGCCGGGCGCATGAATACGACGCCCTCATGCGGGCCGGCTGGCGCAAGAAGCTGGGCCTGCCCGACATGCTCGGAGTGAAGCCCTCGGGCAAGGCGCTGGGCATCGTCGGCATGGGGCGCATCGGCCGCGCCATGGCCCAGCGCGCGCGCGGCTTCGGCATGACGGTGCTCTACCACAACCGCAACCGCCTCCCCCCGGAACTGGAGCAGGGCGCGCGGTACTTCGCCGACCTGCGGGAGATGCTGCCGCATTGCCAGATCCTGTCGCTGCACCTGCCGGGCGGCGCCCCCAGTGGAACGATCATGACGCGCGAGACCTTCGCCCTGCTTCCCCGCGGCGCCGTCTTCGTCAACACCGCGCGCGGCTCGCTGGTCGATGAGGAGGCGCTGCTGGAGGCCCTGACGAGCGGCCAGCTCTTCGCCGCCGGGCTCGACGTGTTCCGCAGCGAACCCGACTACGACACGCGCTTCGCCGAGTTGCCCAATGTCCTGCTGGCGCCCCATGTGGCCAGCGCCACGATCGAGACACGCGACGCCATGGGCTTCCGCGCCCTCGACAACATCGCCGCTGTCACCGCCGGCCGCGCCCCGATCGACCCTGTCTGAAGCCGGGATCCAACCCATGAGCCAGTCTCCCCTGCCCCGCGTCAAAACCGTCGAGGAGTTCCGCAGCCGCCGCTGGTTCGGCCCGGCCGACCTGCGCAGCTTCGGCCACCGCTCCCGCGCCATGCAGATGGGCTACGCGCCCGAGGAATGGACCGGCAAGCCGGTCATCGCCATCGTCAACACCTGGTCCGACCTGCAGCCCTGCCACGCGCACTTCAAGACCCGCGTCGATGACGTGAAGCGCGGCATCCTGATGGCTGGCGGCTTCCCGGTCGAGCTGCCGGCCATCTCGGTTTCCGAGAGCTTCGTCAAGCCGACCACCATGCTCTACCGCAACATGCTGGCCATGGAGACGGAGGAGCTGCTGCGCTCGCACCCCGTCGACGGCGTGGTGCTGATGGGCGGCTGCGACAAGTCGACCCCCGCCCTGCTGCTGGGCGCCACCAGCATGAACATCCCGGCGATCTTCCTGCCGGCCGGCCCGATGCTGCGCGGCAACTGGCAGGGCAAGGTGCTGGGCTCGGGCTCGGATTCCTGGAAGTACTGGGACGAGCTGCGCGCCGGCAAGATCACCGACCAGGACTGGCTGGGCGTCGAGGGCGGCATCGCCCGCAGCTATGGCACCTGCATGACCATGGGCACCGCCTCGACCATGACCGCCATCGCCGAGGCGGTGGGCATGGTGCTGCCGGGCGGCTCCTCCGTCCCCGCCGCCGACGCCGGGCATATCCGCCTGGCCAGCGAGAGCGGGCGGCGCATCGTCGAGATGGTCTGGGAGGACCTGACGCCGCAGAGGATCCAGACGCGGGAGGCCTTCGAGAACGCCATCGCCGTCGCCATGGCCATGGGCTGCTCGACCAACGCCATCATCCACCTGATCGCCATGGCGCGCCGCGCCGGCCAGGAGATCGGCCTCGACGACTTCGAGCGCTTCAGCCGCAAGGTTCCGGTCATCGGCAATGTGCGCCCCTCCGGCAATGCCTACCTGATGGAGGACTTCTTCTATGCCGGCGGCATCAGGGCGCTGATGGACAATATCCGCGAGCACCTGCATCTCGACTGCCTGACCGTGACCGGCCGCAGCCTCGGCGAGAACATCGAGGGCGCGCGCGTCTACAACGACGATGTCATCCGCGGCACCGCCAATCCGATCTATGGCGAGGGGTCTCTGGCGGTGCTGAAGGGCAACCTCGCTCCCTCCGGCTGCGTCATCAAGCCGGCCGCGATGGACCAGAAGTTCCTGAAGCATTCCGGGCCGGCGGTGGTCTTCGACGACTATCCCTCGATGAAGAAGGCGGTGGAGGACGAGAGCTTCCCCTTCACGCCCGATACGGTGATGGTGCTGCGCAACGCCGGCCCGCAGGGCGGCCCCGGCATGCCGGAATGGGGCATGCTGCCGATGCCGAAGAAGCTGCTGAAGATGGGGCTGCGCGACATGCTGCGCCTGTCGGACGCGCGCATGTCCGGCACCAGCTATGGCGCCTGCGTGCTGCATGTCGCGCCCGAATCCTATATCGGCGGCCCGCTCGCGCTGCTCCGCACCGGCGACATCGTCGAGGTGGATGTCGATGCGCGCAGCATCAACATGCGGGTCCCGGACGAGGAACTGGCCCGCCGCCGCGCCGAATGGGTGCCGCCGCCGGAGCGCTACGGCCGCGGCTATGGCTGGATGTTCTCGAAGCATATCCGCCAGGCCGACGAGGGCTGCGACTTCGACTTCCTGAAGACCGAGTTCGGCCCGCCGGTCCCCGAGCCGGCGATCTTCTGACCGCGACGCCCCCTTTCGCCCGGAGCAACCAACGATGAGCAAACTCAAGCCCGAGACCCGCGACAAGCTGAAGCAGGTCAGCACCGCGACCCTGGCCACGGCGCTGTTCAAGCGCGGGCTGCGCAACCAGATGATCCAGGGGGTGCAGCCGCTGCGCCCGATGGCGGAGAGCATGGTGGGCGAGGCCTTCACCCTCCGCTACATGCCGGCGCGCGAGGATCTCAACAGGATCGACGTCTTCCGCGACCGCGCCCACCCGCAGCGCAAGGCGGTGGAGGAGTGCCCGCCCGGCGCCGTGATGGTGATGGACAGTCGCAAGGACCCGCGCGCCGCCTCGGCCGGCGGCATCCTGGTGACGCGGCTGATGAAGCGCGGCGTCGCCGGCGTCGTCACCGATGGCGGCTTCCGCGACAGCGCCGAGATCGCCTCGCTCGAGATGCCGGCCTTCCACACCCGCCCCTCGGCGCCGACCAATCTGACGCTGCACCAGGCGATCGACATCAACGTGCCGATCGGCTGCGGCGACGCGCCGGTCTTCCCGGGCGATGTCATCGTCGGCGACAATGACGGCGTCATCGTCATCCCCGCCGAGCTGGCCGACGAGCTTGCCCAGGAAGCGACGGAGATGACGGCCTTCGAGGACTTCGTCACCGAGCAAGTGCGCGGCGGCCGCTCCATCCTCGGCCTCTATCCGCCGACCGACGAGCAGTCGCTCGCCGATTTCGCCGCCTGGAGGAAGGAGAAGGGGCGCTAGCCGCCGCCTCCCGCTTCCACGTCCGAGGAGATCAAGAAGAATGCACCGTCGCACCCTGCTGCGGGCCGGCTCGCTCGCGCTGCCGGCCCTGATCCTGGGCCGCCAGGCTCACGCCCAGGCCTGGCCGAACCGGCCCACCACCATGATCGTGCCTTTCGCCCCCGGCGGCTCCTCCGACATCATCGGCCGGGCCGTGGCGCAGCGCATGACCGAGGCGCTGGGCCAGCCGGTCGTGGTGGAGAACCGCCCGGGCGCGGCCGGAGAGGTTGGCGCGCGGCAGCTTGCCCGCGCCACGCCGGATGGCCACACGCTGCTGGCAGCGCCGATCAGCACCTTCGCCATCAATAAGGCGCTGCGGCCCAAGCTCGGCTACGATCCGGAGACGGATTTCACCAACCTGACGCTCTCCGTGACCACGCCGAACGTTCTGGTGGTCAATCCGAAGCAGGTTCAGGCCAACGACCTGAAGGCCCTGATCGCCTGGCTGAAGCGCGCGGGGGCGCAGGATTCCTACTCGACCAGCGGCGTCGGCTCGTCCGATCATCTCACCATGGAGCTGTTCAAGCAGCTCACCGGCACCCATGTCGCGCATATCCCCTACGCCGGCGGCTCGCCCGCGACGACCGACCTGATCGCCGGCAATGTCCAGCTGTCCTTCCAGAACCTGGGCTTCATCACGCCCTTCATCCAGGACAGGCAGGTCAAGCCGATCCTGGTGACCTCCGAGAAGCGGCACCCGCTGCTGCCGGACGTCCCGACCGCCGCGGAGGCCGGGCTCGAGGACTTCGTCGTCTATTCCTGGCAGGCCATGGCCGGGCCGCCGAAGATGGAACCGGCGCTGATCCAGCGCGTGCATGCCGCCATCGTCGCCGGGCTGAAGCACCCCGAGACCGTGAAGCAGATGGACCGTATCGGCTTCAGCGTCGTGGGCAACAGCCCGGAGGAGTTCCAGGCGTTCCAGCGCAAGGAGATCGCGCGCTGGACCGATGTGGTGAGGCGCGGCAACATCGAGGCCGCCTGACCCTCCGGAGGTTGAGGGTGGGCCGTGCGCCCCGCCCACCCTCCCCTCAGTCGAAGCTCAGGAAGCCCGGCATCTCGCGGATCGGCCGGGCCGCCTTCAGCTTCGCCAGATCGGGCACCGGCCGCGCGAGGGTGGCGTCGCCGCTCACGGCCGCCTCGATGGCCGCCGCCACGGCGATGACCTGCGCATCCGCCCCGCGCGCGCCGACGATCTGCAGCCCGAAGGGCATGCCGGCGCGGTCGACGCCCAGCGGCAGGCTGATCGCCGGATGCGCCGGAAGGGTCACGGCATAGGCCAGGGCCAGCCAGTGGAAGTAGCTCTTGGTCGGCTGGCCGTCGATCTCGGCCGGATAGAGCTCGCTCCACGGGCGCGGCGAGAGGGTGATGGCCGGCGAGAGGATGACATCCACGCCGGTCTCGAAGAAGGCCTGCCAGGCGCGGTAGATCCGGGTCTGCAACACCGAGGCGCGCGCCACGTCGCTGGCGCTGTAGCCCCAGCCTTCCTCGACATTGGCGCGCACGTTCGGGCCCACATCCTGCGGGCGCGCGCGCACCTTCTCCTCATGTCCGGCCAGGAAGCTCAGGGCCCGCAGGATGGCGAAGGCCTCGTCGTAACCGCCGCATTGCGGGTGCTTCTCCTCGACCCCCGCGAAGAGCGGGCCGAGCGCCTTCACGCGCTCGGCGAAGACCTCGCGGATATGCCGCTCCGTCGGCGCGAAGCCGAAATCCGGCGTGGCGGCGACGCGGATCGTCGAGAGGTCGATCGCCTCATGCAGCGCCATGCCGCGCCGCACGTCGATGTCGGGCAGCGTGTAGGCCAGCGGGTCGACGCCGTGGTCGGCCGCCATGGCGGAGAGCATCAGCGCCAGATCGCCGGTGTCGCGCGCCATCGGGCCGAGCACCGAGAGGGCCGACCAGCCCAGGGCCCGCCGCTCGGCCGGCACCACGCCGGGGCTCGGGCGGAAGCCGACGATGCCGTTGAAGGCCGCCGGATTGCGCAGGGAGCCGCCGGTGTCCGAGCCACTGGCCAGCGGCACCATGCCGCAGGCCAGCGCCACGCCCGATCCGCCCGAGGAGCCGGCCGCCGAGCGGGCCGGGTCGAAGGGATTGCCCGTCGCGCCATAGACGGCGTTGCGGGTATTGGCCCCGGCGCCGAACTCCGGCGTGTTGGTCTTGCCGAGGACGATGCCGCCGGCCTGGCGCAGATCCGCCACCATCGTGGAATCGCGCTTCGGCACGTTGTCGCGAAAGATCGGGCTGCCGAAGGTGGTGGCCAGCCCCTCGGTATCGTCGAGATCCTTGATGCCGAGCGGCAGGCCGTGCAGCAGACCGAGCGCCTCGCCCCGCATGACCGCGGCCTCCGCCGCCTTGGCCTCGCGCCGCGCGCGGTCCTCATCCATCGCCACCATGGCGTTCACGGCATGGTTCACCGCGCCGATGCGGGCGATGCAGGATTCCAGCAGTTCGACGGGGGAGAGCTTCTTCTCGCCGATCAGGCGGCGGGCGGTGACGGCGGAGAGGTCGCAGGCTTCGGTCACGCGGAACGTCCTTCGGGCAAAGCGGGTCGGGAAGCGGGGCGCGCCGGGCGCCCCGCCGGAGTTCAGTAGCCGAGCGCGCAGCCATCCTTGCGCGGGTCGGATCCGCCGATCAGCACGCCGCGCCGGTGATCGATCAGGATCGCCTGGCCGCCGCCATGCGGCTTGTTGATGAACTCGCACTGGTGACCCATGCGGTTCAGCCGGTCGATCACCGCGGCCGGGATGCCGCGCTCCACCTGCACCTTGCCCTGGTAGGGGAAGAGCCGCGGCAGGTCGAGCGCCGCCTGCACGTCGAGGCCGAACTCGAAGTGGTTGGAGAGGAAAAGCGTCTGGCCCATCGGCTGGAAATGCCCGCCCATGACGCCATAGGGCATCAGTGCGCGGCCGTTCTCCATCACCATGCCGGGGATGATGGTGTGCATCGGCCGCTTGTTCGGCGCGATGCAGTTCGGGTGGCCCTCCTGCAGGCGGAAACCGAAGCCGCGGTTCTGCAGCATGACGCCGCTCTTCTCGGCCAGGATGCCGGAGCCGAAGCTCTCGAAGAGCGAGTTGATGAAGGAGCAGGCATTGCCCTCGACATCGACGACGCAGAGATAGACCGTGTCGCGGTGCTTCGGCAGCATCTCCGCCATGCCGGCCGGTGGCAGCTCGCGCATCGCGACATCGTCGCTGATCAGCGCGCGCAGCTTGCGGGTGTAGTCCTCGCCGGTCAGCTTCGCCACCGGCACCTCGACCTGCGAGGGATCGGCCAGGAAGCCGTCCCGGTCGCGATAGGCGAGGCGCGCCGCCTCGACGTGGCGGTGCAGGCGCTCGGTGGAGAGCGGCCCCTGCTCGGGCGTCTCGAACTGACCGAGCACGCCGAGCATCTGCAGCACCAGCAGGCCCGAACCGTTCGGCGGGCACTGATAGACGTCGAGCCCACGCCAGCGCGTCTGAATCGGCTCGACGAACTCCGCGACGTCGAGGCCGCGGGCGAAGTCGGCCTCGGTGTGGGTGCCACCGGCGGCGCGCAGGGTCGCAACCATGTCGGCCGCGACCTCGCCCTCGTAGAACGCCTTCGCGCCCTGCTGGCCGATGGCGCGGAGGGTGCGGGCCAGCGCCGGCTGGGCGAAGATGTCACCGATGCGGAAGGGCTTGCCGTCCTTCAGGAAGTGCTGCGCGGCCGCCGGATGCTTCGCCAGCTTGCCCACCGCCGCCTCCCAGTCCGAGGCGACGCGCGCGTGCACCGGGTGGCCCTCCTCGGCGAGCTTCGCCGCCGGCTCCAGGATCTCGGCGAGCGACAGCCGGCCGTGCGCCGCGTTGAGCTTGGCCCAGGCCGAGACGGCCCCCGGCACCGTGACCGAATGGGCCGAGGTGTTGACCATGGCGGTCAGGCCGTCGGCGCGCAGCTTCTCCGGCGTGGCGCCGGCCGGGGCGCGGCCGGAGCCGTTCATGGCCACGACCTTGCCGCCGCCCGCCGGGGCATACAGGCAGAAGCAGTCGCCGCCGATGCCGGTGGACTGCGGCTCGATCACCGCCAGCACGGCGGCGGCGGCGATGGCGGCGTCCATGGCGTTGCCGCCGCGGCGGAGAATGTCGATCGCCGTCAGCGTCGCCGCGGGCATGGAGGTGGCCGCCATGCCATGGGTCGCCAGGACCGGGCTGCGGCCAGGGGCATGGAAATCGCGGGTCGGGTAGTCGCGCATTGTTCTCTTTCGCGTCGGACGTTGAGGCACAGCAGCTTACCGCGCCCCGCCGGCCACCACCACCTGCGCGCCGGCACGGCGGGGGATGGCTTGCCACTTCCCTCGCCCAGCCCGCCGCGCTATCCGGAGACCATGGCAGCCACCGCAACGATCGAAGATTTCGACCGCCTCGACATCCGTGTCGGCACGGTGGTCGACGCGCAGCTCCTGGAGGGGGCGCGCAAGCCGGCCTACCGGCTGGAGATCGATCTCGGCCCGGAGCTCGGCCTCCGCCGTTCCTCGGCCCAGATCACGGCGCATTACAAGCCCGACCAGTTGATCGGCCGGCAGGTGCTCTGCGTGGTGAACTTCCCGCCCCGCCGCATCGCCGGCTTCGAGAGCCAGGTGCTGACCCTTGGCCTGCCTGACACCGAGGGCGCCGTCGTCCTGCTCAGGCCCGATATCGCCGTGCCCAACGGCGGCAGGATGTTCTGAGCATGGCACCGCGCTACTACACCGTCACCTGGGACCAGCTGCACCGCGACGGCAAGGCGCTGGCCTGGCGGCTCATCGCCAAGGGGCCCTGGAAGGGTATCGTCGCCATCACGCGCGGCGGGCTGATCCCGGCCGCCATCGTGGCGCGCGAGCTGGACTGCCGGCTGATCGAGAGCGTCTCCATCGTCACCTACGACGAGGAGACGCGCGGCGAGCCGGTGGTGGCCAAGGCGCCCGCCGCCGCCGGGGATGGCGAGGGTTGGCTGGTGCTGGACGATCTGGTGGACACCGGCACCACCCTCAGGGTCGTGCGCGGGCTGCTGCCGAAGGCGCATTACGCCACGGTCTACGCCAAGCCGGCCGGCAATCCCCTGGTCGATACCTTCATCACCGAGGTCAGCCAGGACACCTGGATCCTCTTTCCCTGGGACACCGAGCCGCAATTCGTGGCGCCGATCGCGCGCTCGGCCCCGCCGCAGTGAGGCGACCGGGGGCCGGCGGTCCCCGGCGCGGCACCCGGAGCAGATCCTGATCAGGTGGAAGCGCCTGATCGGGTGAAGCTGCCCGCAAAAACAAATGCTCTAGTAGCCGCGGTCCGGCCGCACCTGGTTCGGCCAGCCCTGGCCGGCGCGATGCGCCCGGATGTTCTCGAACAGGATGTCCAGGCTGATGTCGTTGTAGGTGTCCGGATTGTCCGAGGACATATGCGGCGTAACCAGCAGGTTGGGCGTCCGCCAGAGTCGGTGCTCCGGCGGCAGGGGTTCCGGCGTGGCCACGTCGGTCACCGCCCCACCGAGATGGCCGCTCTCCAGAAGGTCGCACAGCGCGTCCTGGTCCCACAACGCGCCACGGCCGATATTCACCAGCCGCGCGCCCGCGGGCAGCAGCGCGAGGCGGCGGCGATCCATCAGGCCGCGCGTCTCGGGCGTCAGCGGGCAGGCCAGCACGAGGTAGTCGGCGCGCGGCAGCACGCTGTCCATATCGCCCTGCGCCACGACCTCGTCGCACGACTCGTGCGGCGTCGCGCGGCTGCGGACCCCGATTACGGTCATGCCGAAGCGCTTCGCCCAGCCCGCCACGGCGCCGCCCAGCGTGCCGAGGCCGACGACGCAGACGGTGCGCCCCGCCAGCAGGGTGGCGAAGCGCGGGCGCCACTCGCCCCGCTGCTGCGCCTGGGCGAAGGTCGGGATATGGTTGGCCAGCATCAGCAGGGCCATGATGCCGTATTCACCGGCCTTGGCCCCATGCGTGCCGCGGTTGTTCAGCAGCGCCGTCCGCGCCGGCAGCCAGTCCAGCGGCAGCAGCCGGTCCACCCCGGCGGAGGTGCAGAAGATCGCCTTCAGCCCGGGCGCGCGCTCCGGCGGCAGCTGGCCCTTCAGGCGCCGGTCCACCTCGGAAACCCAGGTGAGAAGGATGTCCGCCTCGCCCAGGCCGGCGGCGAAGCCGGCATCGTCATCGGCGAAGCTGACGGTCAGGCCGGTCATGTCCGGATGGCGGGTCAGCGCCTGGCGCCACTGCGCCTCCGTGATCGGGAACAGGGTTTCGCCGGCGGGATTCTGGACGTGGATGCGCATGGCGCGAAGCCTCGCATGGCGGGCGGCCACGTCAAGGCCGTTGCACAGGCGGAAGGCCTCCGGCGCGCCTGCCCTTGACGGTCCTTCCCGCGGCGGCTTTGATGCGGCCATGACCCCGGCCGCGCTCGCGCTGCGATCCTATTACCGGCTCTCCGCATAGAGAGCGGCCCGGTCGTCCCTGCCTTGAACGAGACACCCTGCCGCCCACCGGGCGGCAGTGTCATTTCGGACCCCTGGCCTTTCCGGTGGCGGCGCCAGCCCGCCGAGGATGCCAATGTCCCGCCTTCCCCGCCTCCGCTTCGGCCTGATCGGCCTCGGTGCCTTCGGCGCCTTCTGCCGGCCGCATCTGGAACGTCTCGGCCCCGTCGCCGGGCATGATCCCGCCTGGCCCGGCTCGGACTCCCTGGCCGAGGCCGCGAGCCGGGATATCGTGGTGCTGGCCGTTCCCGTCGCCCGGCTGGCCGAGGCGGCCCGTGCCATCGCGCCGCATCTGCGGCCGGGCGCCGTGGTGGTCGAACTCTGCTCGCTGAAGACGCGCCCCCTGGCGACGCTGCGCGCCCTGCTGCCGCGCCATGTCCGCGTCCTGGGGTTGCACCCCCTCTTCGGGCCGCAAAGCGCGCGGGACGGGATCGTCGGGCTGCGCGTGGTGGTCGATCCCTCCGGCGGCGCCGCCGCCCGCCTCGCCGCGCGGCTGCTGCACCGCCTCGGCCTCGCCGTGGTCTGGATGACGGCCGAGGAGCATGACCGGCAGATGGCCTGGGTGCAGGGGCTGACCCATCTGCTGGCCCGGCTGGTACAGGGGCTGGACATGCCCGAACTGCCACACCGGACCCGCAGCTTCGATCGGTTGATGGACGCGCTCGGCATGGTCTCGCAGGACAGCGAGGCGCTGTTCCGCACCATCACCGAGGAGAACCCCTTCATGCCCGAGGTGAAGGCGCGGCTGCTGGCCGGGGCCGAGGCGCTGCTGCGCGCGCCCGCGGGCCAGGGCGAGGACACCCTGGCCGCGTGAGGCCTCAGCCTCCCGAGTTCCGCTGCCGCTCCCCATGGCGGTGCAGCAGGAACTCGCGCCCCAGCTTGACCCGCGCCACGCCGTCATAGGCGACGATATCGGCGGTGGCGTAGGTCTCGCTCCAGGTATCGGGGATGAAGCTGCCGGTGCCGACCACGTCGATCGGCGCCCGGGCCTGCTGCATCACCCGGCACTTGCCGACGCCGAAGCCGGAGGAGGCGACGATCCGCACGCGGGGGAAGCCCGCCTCGTCCAAGGCCTCGCGCATGCGCCAGATCGCCGCCGCCGAGACGCCGGTGCCGACCAGGTGGCGCAGCTCGGTCTCCGAGCGGTAGCGGCGGATGGCGCCGGGCGCGTGCCGCTCCAGCACCGCGTAGGAGGCCGCCGGGTCCAGCCCTTCGAGGAAGCGGCCGCCATGGGTGTCGATCCGCACCGAGAGCCGCCCCTCCGCCGCCAGATCCGGAAAGCGCTGGCAGAGCGCCAGCGTGTCGGTCACCTCGCGGCCGAAATAGTCGACCAGCACGGTGAGCGGCTCGTCGGGGAAGGTCTCGTGGAACATCTCGGCGGCGCGCACGGTGCTGCGGGCATAGCCGATCAGGGCATGCGGCATGGTGCCATAGCCCCGCCCCTGACCGAACCAGTGCGCCGTGGCGTCATTGGCATTGCCGATGAAGCCCTTGGCCCCCTCCCGCTGCGCCGCGCGGCTGCCGACTGAGGCGGCATAGGCCATCATCTCCTGCATCTCGGCCCCGGCGCAGTGCCGGGCCTCCATGGCCAGGAAGGCGGCGCCGGGCAGTTCCAGGCACATCTGATAGGCGTTGTGCGCCGCGACGCAGGGCGGGCCGAGCTTCTGCAGGTAGAGCGTCTCGAGGTCACCCAGCTGCACCAGGGAGCCGGTCAGGTAGAGGATCGGATCGCCAGCGCCGATCCACTCACCTTCCTTATGCATCAGCTCGATGCCGATCTCGATGCCGCGCGCCGCCGCCACGCGCTCCAGCCATTCGACCATCAGCCGCGGCGCCGAGACCACCGGCCGGCGCATGAAGACGGCATAGGTGACGCGGGCATCGCCGAAGCGGGCGACGATGGCCTTGGTGCGGTTGAAATAGGCGTCGGTGAGGCCGGCGATGGCCTCATCCGACGTCATCGAGCCGTGCAACGGCCCGGCCCCGGGGGGCTTGGTCATGAGGCCTCGCTCACTGCGCCGCGATGGAGGGGAAGGCCACCCCCTCCGGCCGCCGCGCCTTCAGCTCCTCGGCGACCAGGAAGGCCAGCTCCAGCGCCTGCTCGGCATTGAGGCGGGGGTCGCAGAAGGTGGCGTAGTTGGCGGAGAGGTCGGCCTCGGTCAGCCGGTGCGCGCCACCGACGCATTCGGTGACCTCGCTGCCGGTCATCTCGACATGCACGCCGCCGGCCCAGGTGCCCTCGGCCTGGTGCGCGTCGAAGAAGCCGCGCAGCTCCGCCAGGATGGCGTCGAAGGAGCGGGTCTTGTAGCCGCCGGCGGTGTGGGTGTTGCCGTGCATCGGGTCGCAGATCCAGACCACCTCGCGCCCGGCCCGCTTCACCGCGCGCAGCAGCGGCGGCAGCTTCTCCATCACCTTCTGCGCCCCCATGCGGCTGATCAGCGTCAGCCGGCCGGGGCGGTTCTCGGGGTTCAGGATCTCGGTCAGGCGCACCAGCTCCGCCGCGTCGGTGGTCGGGCCCACCTTCAGGCCGAGCGGGTTGCGCACGCCGCGCAGGAACTCGACATGCGCGCCGTCCGGCTGCCGCGTGCGGTCGCCGATCCAGAGGAAGTGGGCGGAGCAGGCATACCAGTCGCCACTGGTGGAATCGACCCGGGTCAGCGCCTGCTCATAGGGCAGCAGCAGCGCCTCATGGCTGGTATAGAACTCCGTCTCGCGCACCTGCGGCGCGTTCGACATGCCGCAGGCGCCCATGAAGCGCAGCGTCTCGTCGATGCGGGCGGCAAGGTCCTGGTAGCGCTCGGCCAGCGGCGAGCGGGCGACGAAGCCGAGGTTCCAGCGGTGCACCTCGTGCAGGTCGGCGTAGCCGCCCGTCGCGAAGGCACGCAGCAGGTTCAGCGTGCCGGCCGACTGCATATAGGCGAATTCCATCCGCCCCGGATCGGGCACCCGCGCCTCGGCGGTGAATTCCGGCCCGTTGATGATGTCGCCCCGATAGGAGGGCAGCGTCACGCCATCGACCGTCTCGGTGTCCGAGGAGCGCGGCTTGGCGAACTGGCCGGCCATGCGCCCGAGCTTCACCACCGGCAGCGAGCCGCCGAAGGTCAGCACCACAGCCATCTGCAGCAGCACGCGGAAGGTGTCGCGGATGGTATTGGCGCGGAAATCGTTGAAGCTCTCGGCGCAATCGCCGCCCTGCAGCACGAAGGCCCGCCCCTGCCCGGCCAGGGCCAGGGACTGCTGCAGCCTGCGGGCCTCACCGGCAAAAACCAGAGGGGGAAAGCTCGCCAGACGGGATTCCATGGCATTCAACCTGGCCTGGTCCGGATAGTCCGGGACCTGCCGGATCGGCATCTCCCGCCAGCTTCCGGGCTGCCACCCGCGCACCGTCATGACACTGAGCGTCCTCACTAGAGTTTCTGGCCGGCCAGAATAGACCGAGCCTGCCCCGCCGGGCTACGCCCCATCCGCAACCCAGCGTCCTGCCGGCTATTATGAACCGCGGTTCATTCAACAGGAAGGCAACTCCCATGCATCTGAGCCGACGCGCCTCCATGCTGGCATTGACGGGGCTGTGCCTGGCCTCGTCCCGCCCCGCGCGGTCCCAGCCCATGCCGCCCACCGCCCTGACGGGCGCGCGGCCTTTCGATGGCGAGCGCCTGGGGGAGCCGGCGACCGTCCTCATCCAGGACGGGCTGATCCGCGCCATCGGCCGCGAGGCGCCTCCCGAGGGCTCGCGGCGCGTCGACCTCACAGGGCATTGCCTGCTCCCCGGCATGACGGCGGATCACATCCACATCGGCCACACGGCCGGCGGGGCCTCGGGCCGGCGCTTCTACACGCGGGAGAACGTGCAGGCCCAGCTGGAGCTGTACCGCAATTTCGGCGTCACCAACGTCGCCGCCCTCGGGCTCAACCCGCCGCCCTTCCATGCGCTGCGGCAGGAGAGCCGGGAGGGACGCCTGCCGGGCGCCCGCTTCCTGGGCGCCGGGCCCGGCATCGGTGTCCCCGACGGTGCCCCGCCCTCCGGGCCGATGCAGCTGTCGGAGGACCAGGTGGCGCGGCCGGACAGCGTGGAGGCGATGCGCCGCGCCGTCGATGCCATGGCGGAGCAGGGTGTGGATCTCATCAAGATCTGGGTGGACGGTCTGGGCGGCACCCTGCCGCAGATGCCGCCCGAGATGGTGCGCGCCGCCGTCACCGCCGCCCATGCGCGCGGGCTCAAGGTGGTGGCGCATATCCACGACCTGTCGCAGGCGCGGCTGGCGGTCGAGAACGGCGTCGATATCCTGGGCCACGGCATCCGCGACCGCGAGGCCGACCCGCCGCTGATCGAGGCGATGCGCCGTCAGGGCACATGGTACATTCCGACCATCCAGATCGACGAGGCCGAATACATCTACGCCGATCGGCCGGAGCTGCTGGAGGATCCCTTCTTCCGCGCCGCCGCCAATCCCGCTCTGATGGCCCGCCTGCAGGACCCCGACTGGCGGCGGAGCCAGCTGGAGAAGGCCGGCCCGCGCCGGGCCGCGGTGCGGATGAACCAGCGCAACCTGAAGCTTCTGCACGAGGCCGGCATCCGCATCGGCTACGGCACCGATTCCGGCGCGACGCCGCTGCGGGTCCAGGGCTTCGCCGAGCACCGCGAACTCGAACTGATGGTCGAGGCGGGACTGACGCCGGCCCAGGCTCTGCGCATCGCCACCCAGGAGGCGGCGGCCCTGCTCGGGCTGGAGGATCGCGGCGCCCTGCGGCCCGGCCTGCGGGCGGATCTGGTGGTGCTGGCCGCCGACCCGACGCGGGATATCCGCGCGACGCGCCGCATTCGCGCGGTGTGGCAGGGCGGGCAGGAAGTGGCGGGCCCCCTTGCCTGAGGACGCGGCGGGCCCGGAGCCGGTGGCTCAGCGCCCGCGCGTCACCACCCGCCCCGGCTTCTCCCCTGTCTCCCGGCCCCTGGCGAAGGTCGCCACGCCATTGGTCCAGACCTCCTCGATGCCGACGCTCATCTGCACCGGATTCTCGAAGGTGGCATTGTCCATCACCGTCGCCGGGTCGAAGAGCACCAGATCGGCATAGGCGCCCTCGCGCAGTTCGCCGCGGTCCACCATGCCGAAGACCTGCGCCGCCCGACCGGTCATCTTGTGGATCGCCGTCTCCATGTCGAACAGGCCGAGCTGGCGGGTGTAGAGGCCGAGCACGCGCGGGAAGGTGCCCCAGAGGCGCGGATGCGGCTTCTCGTCATGCGGCAGCCCGTCCGAGCCGATCATCGAGAGCGGATGGCGCATGATGCGGCGCACATCCTCCTCGTCCATCTGGAAGGTGACGGCGCCGGCGGGCGTCAGCCGCTCGGCGGCGGCACGCAGATCGGTGTTCCAGCCCCGCGCGATCTCCGAGAGGTCACGCCCCGCCATCTCCGGATAGGGCACCGACCAGGTGATGATGACACGGGTTTCGTCGCGCACCTTCTCCGGCATCAGCACGGTGGAGCCGGCGGGATAGGGATAGACGTCGAAGGCCACCTCCTGCATCGCCGCAGCCGCGCCGATCAGCGCCAGCGTCTGGGTGCTGCGGCCGTAATTCTCCGGCATCGAGCACTTGTGGTGGCTGATATGCACCGGTACGCCGATCCGGCGGCCGATCTTCAGCGTCTCCTCGATCGAGGCGCAGACCTTGTCGGCCTCGTCGCGCATGTGCGTGACGTACATGCCACCCGAGGCGCGCAGCGCCTCGCCGACCGCGATCACCTCCTCGGTCGTGGCCTGGGCGTTCGGCGGGTAGTAGAGGCCGGTCGAGAAGCCGGAGCCGCCCTCGGCCAGCGCCTGCTTCAGCCGCGTCTGCATGCGCAGGATCTCGGCATCCTTGGCCGGGCGGTAGACATCGCCGCCCATCGCCTCCA
This sequence comes from Teichococcus aerofrigidensis, assembly GCF_054073225.1. Classification (NCBI taxonomy): domain Bacteria; kingdom Pseudomonadati; phylum Pseudomonadota; class Alphaproteobacteria; order Acetobacterales; family Roseomonadaceae; genus Roseomonas; species Teichococcus aerofrigidensis. The sequence continues at coordinate 124,919 of NZ_JBSXMU010000001.1, read as the reverse complement.
TGCGCAGCGTCTGATGGCCGATCAGGGCATAGGTGTTCACCTCGCAGCCCTGACTCTTCAGGGTCCGGGCATAGTCGCCGAAGCTGTCGAAGGTCCACCAGCTCTCGTCGCCCAGCAGGTCGAGCGGCGGCGGCGGGCGCCGGCTCATGCGCGCCGGCGAGAGGCTGATGCCGCAATTGCCGACGACGACGGTGGTCACCCCCTGGCTGACCTTGCAGAGCATGCATTGCGGCCCGCAGAGCACGGCGCGGTCGTCATGCGTGTGCGCATCGATGAAGCCGGGCGCGATGGCCTTGCCGGTGGCGATCACCTCGCGATCGGCGCTGGCGCCGCCGAGGTCGCCGACGCCCACGATGCGGTCCCCGCTGACGCCGACATCGCCGAGCCGTCGCGGGCCGCCCGTGCCATCGAAGATCGTCGCGTCGCGGATGATGAGGTCGCAGCGGAGCGCCATGCGGGCAATCCTTCACCGGTGCAGGGGAGAGGACAGGGATCATGCCCCGTCCCGGCCCTCCGATCCAGCCGCCGCCGGCGGATTTGCCATGCTCCGGCCTTGCGCCCGGCCCGCGCCAGCCTCAAGACCCTGCCAGGAGGAGGCTGCGCCATGGCGGAGGACCGGCTGTTCGTGCAATCGCTGCAGAAGGGGCTGGCCTTGCTGGAGGCCTTCGGGCGCCAGCCGGGGGAACTCAGCCTGAACGAGCTGGCGCATCTCTCCGGCATCGACCGCAGCTCGGCGCAGCGCATGGCGCACACCCTGCTCAAGCTCGGCTACCTGGAGCGCGGTGCCAATGGCCGCGGCTACACGCCCGGCCGCCGGATCCTGGACCGTGGCTTCGATTTCCTGCGCAGCCGCCCGCTGATCGAGCGCGCCAGCCCGGTGATCAACGAGTTGCAGCGCAACACCGGCGAACGGGTGGATCTGAGCCTGTTCGATGACGACACCATCGTCTATGCGCTGCGGCGGCAGAGCAAGCGCGAGACCTTCTATGCCACGCTGGTCGGCCGTCGCCTGCCGAGTTTCAGCACCACCGGGGGCCGTGCCTGCCTGGCGCAGCTGCCGCGCGACGCGGTGGCATCCTTGTTGCAGCGCACCACGTTGCGCCCGCATACGCCCAAGACCATCCTCGACCCCGATATCATCATGGCGCGCATAGACCAGGCCCGGCGCGAGGGCTTCGCCATCGTGCTGGAGGAGATGCTCATCGGCGAGATCGTCGTCGGCGCCGCGATCGTCGACCATGCCGGCCGGCCGGTGGGCGCCATACACCTCGCCGGTTCGCTCGCGGAATGGCCGGCGGCGCGCTTCGTTCCCCGCTTCGCGCCGCTGGCGGTCGAGGCCGCCCGCGCGCTGAGCGGCCTGCGCTGACATCGCGATGCGATACCACCCCGGCCGATCTGTGCCGGCGTGGATTGCGCGCGGCGCCCACGGCTTCTAGCCTCCCCGGCTTCCGCGACCAGTGAGGGACGTGCCGGAGCATGATCGATTCCGCCAGCCAGGACGAGACCATCGCGCTGGAAGGATTGCGGCAGCCGGCCTCCATCCATATCGACCGCTGGGGCGTCGCGCATCTGCGCGCCGAGAACGAGCATGACCTCTTCATGCTGCAGGGCTTCAACGCGGCGCGCGACCGGCTCTGGCAGATCGACCTCTGGCGCAAGCGCGGCCTCGGGCTGCTCGCCGCGGATTTCGGTCCCGGCTACCTGGCGCAGGACCGCGCCGCGCGCCTCTTTCTCTATCGCGGCGACATGGAGGCGGAGTTCACCGCCTATGCTCCCGATGCCCGCGCCATCTGCGAGGCCTTCGCCGCCGGCATCAACGCCTATGTGGCGCTGACCGAGGCCGAGCCGCACCGCCTGCCCGTCGAGTTCGTCGCCATGGGCACGCGGCCGGCGCGCTGGGCGGCGGAGGATGTCGTGCGCATCCGCAGCCACAGCCTGACGCGCAACGCGATCTCCGAGGTGCTGCGCGCCATCGTGCTGTCGCGCGCCGACCTGGCGACCGACCTGCTGCGCAAGGATCTCGAGCCGATGCGCGAGCCGGTCCGCGCCGAGGGCCTCGACCTCTCTGCCCTCGGCACCGAGGTGCTGACGCAGTTCAGGCTCGCCACCGCCGCCGTCACCTTCTCCCCGGAGCGGCTGGCGGCGCCGCTCGAGGCGTGGCGCCGCTGGACCGGCATCACCGATCTCGGCGAGGTCGTGCAGGGCGCCGAGATGGAGGGCTCCAACAACTGGGCGATCCATGGCAGCCGCACCGAGAGCGGCCGGCCGATCCTGGCCTCCGACCCGCACCGCGCCCATGCCGCGCCCTCGCTGCGCTACATCGTTCATCTGGAGAGCCCGGGCTTCAACGCCATCGGCGCCGGCGAGCCGGCGGTGCCCGGCATCTCGATCGGCCATAACGGCACGGCCGCCTTCGCCCTGACCATCCACGGCGCCGACCAGGAGGATGTCTACGTCTACGAGACCGCGGCGGAGGACCCTGACCTCTACCGCTACGGCGACGGCCAGGAGGCGATGACGGTGCTGCGCGAGCGCTTCGCCGTGAAGCATCATCCCGACCAGGAGTTGTCCCTCCGCTTCACCCGGCACGGGCCCGTCATCGCCGAGGACCGCGCGGCGCGGCGCGCGGTCGCCATCCGCAGCGTCTGGTCCCTGCCCGGCTCGGCCCCCTATCTCGCCAGCCTCACCGCCATGCGGTCGCGCAGCCTCGAGGAGTTCCGCGCCGCGCTGCGTCGCTGGGGCACGCCCTCGGTGAACATGGTCTACGCCGATACCGGCGGCACCATCGCCTGGTCGCCGGCCGGCTACGCGCCGCAGCGGCCGAACTGGGACGGGCTGCTGCCGGTGCCGGGCGATGGCCGCTACGAATGGTCCGGCCTGCTCGACCCGGCGGAGCACCCCTGGCGCGTCGATCCGCTGGAGGGCTTCGTGCACAGCGCCAATGAGCAGAACCTGCCGCCGCACTGGCCGCATGCCGAGAAGACCTATGGCTATGAATGGACCGAGGCCTCCCGTGCCCGGCGCATCCGCGAGGCGCTGACGCGCGGCCCGCTGCTGACGCTGGAGGATTCGGCGGCGCTGCAGACCGACGTGACCTCGCTGCCGGCCCGCCGCCTCTGCGCCCAGCTGCTCTCGCTGCCCCGCGGCGGGGCGCCGGAGCTCTGGGCGGCGCAGACCCTGCTGGAGGACTGGGATCACCGGCTGGACGCCGACAGCCCCGCCGCCGCGCTCTTCGAGGTCCTGCTGACCCGGCACCTGAAGCCGCGCCTGCTGGCCGCGCTGGTCCCGGACGAGTCGCTGCACCCCCTGCTGGTGCCGCAGGACATGGAGAGCCTGCTGCGCGCGCTGGAGCAGCCCGATGACCGTTTCGGCCCCGATCCCGCCCGGGCGCGGGACGCGCTGCTGGCCGAATGCCTGATCGCCGCCTTCCGCGATTGCGAGAGCCGCATGGGCCTCTCGCCGGAGACGTGGCAATGGGGGCGGCTCCACCATGGCTATTTCAGCCATGCCCTGACCGGGCTGGCCAGCGAGAGGGCGGGCTCCCTCGCCGGGCTCGATGTCGGCCCCTACCCCGTCGGCGGCAGCGCGCAGACGCCGATGCACACCGGCTACCGGGCCTCCGACTTCCGCTGCAACTACGGCGCCTCGGTGCGGCTGGTGATGGATGTCGGCGCCTGGGACAACAGCCTCTGCATCAACGCGCCCGGCCAGTCGGGCGACCCGGCCTCGCCGCATTACGCCGACCTGGCGCCGCACTGGGCGCGCGGGGAGTACGTGCCCCTGCTTTATACGCGCGAGGCGGTGGACCACATGGTGATGCGCTGCATTCACCTGGAGCCGGCCGGTCCGGACTGACGCTCCGCGACGCAACCCGGGGGCCGGCCTGGGTGTCTGCACCGCAGGAAGTCCCGCAGAGGAGTCACCCCATGGCCACGACACGCTTCGCACCCCCGGGCCCGCTCGGCTTCGGCGGCGCCCCGCTGGGCGACATGTTCGACAAGGTGGACGAGGCCACCGCCCAGGCCACGCTGGAGGCGGCCTGGGACAGCGGCATCCGCTACTACGACACCGCGCCGCATTACGGCGCCGGCCTGTCCGAGTTCCGCTTCGGGCAGATGCTGCGGCAGCGCCCGCGGGACGAGTATGTGCTCTCGACCAAGGTGGGGCGCCTTCTGGTGCCGGACGTCGAGGGCGAGATCGCGCATCCCTTCCGCTCCGCCATGGCCTTCCGCCGCGTGCAGGACTACTCCGCCGCCGGCGCCCGCCGCTCGGTGGAGGACAGCCTGCAGCGCATGGGCATCGGGCGGATCGACATCGTCTACGTCCATGACCTGGCCGCCGACCATCTGGGCGATGCCTGGGAGGAGGCTTTCGCCACCGCGCGCGAAGGAGCCTTCAGGGAACTGATCCGCATGCGCGAGGAGGGACTCATCAAGGCCTGGGGGATGGGCGTCAACCTCACCGAGCCCTGCATCCGCGCGCTGAAGGAGTCCGACCCCGACGTCTTCCTGCTGGCCGGGCGCTACAGCCTCATCGACCTGGCCGGGCTTGACGAGCTCTTCCCGCTCTGCGCCGGGCGCGGCGCCCATATCGTCGTCGGCGGGCCCTACAATTCCGGGCTGCTCGCCGGCGGCACCACCTTCAACTATGTCGAGGCCGCGCCGGCAGAGGTCGAGGCGCGCAACCGCATCGCCGCCGTCTGCCAGGAGCTTGGCGTCGATCTGCGGGCCGCGGCCTTGCAGTTCTGCGCCGCGCATCCGGTGGTGGCGGCGGTCATCCCCGGCGCCAAGCACCCGGACCGCGTGCGGCAGAACGCGGCGCTGATGCGGGCCCGCATTCCCTCCGCCTTCTGGGCGGCGCTGAAGGCCAAGGGGCTGCTGCCGGAGGATGCACCCACGCCGGGCTGAGGATGGCCTAGTCCCAGTCCGTCAGGGGGCGCCAAAGGGTGATCGGCGGCGCGGCGGCCTCGCGGATCGCCGCCTGCACCTCGGTCTCCAGGGCGGCGAGAAAGCGCGAGCGGTCCGATCCGGCCATCGGCGCGGGCCCGCGCGTGGCGGCGCCGATCTCGCGCAGGTGGCGCGCCACCTCCCGCCCCGCCAGGGCGCTGCCGATGTTGTCGCGTGTCCAGACGCGGCCGTTCGGGGCGAGCGCGCGCGCCTGCCGCGCCAGGCAGCGCGAGGCCAGCGGAATGTCGGCGGTGACGCAGACATCCTGGGCGGCAATATGCTCCGCGATCCAGTCGTCCGCCGCATCGGCCCCTTCGGCCACGATGACCCGACGCACCCAGGGCACGTCCGGCAGGCGGATGCCGCGCGAGCCGTTGGAGACGACGTGCACCACGCGGCCGAGCCGCCCGGCCACGCGAAAGACTTCCTCCCGGACCGGGCAGGCGTCGCCGTCCACCCAGATCTCCGGGCCTTCCCGATCCGCATTCATGACCCGCAGGCATAGACGAGGAGCCGCCGCGGGCCAAGCGGGCGGATCCGGGGTGTATCTGGCCCGATCATTGCTTGGCCTTCATCAACCGACGCCACCCACACGGGCTCTCCATCAGGGATGCCCTCATGTTCCGACTGCGTCTGCCTGCCCTCGCGGCGCTGCCTCTCCTCGCCACCATGGCGCTGGCTCCCCCGATCCAGGCACAGCCTGCCCCCGCCGGATCAACCCTGGCCGCCGTGCGGGCCAAGGGGCTGCTGGATTGCAGCGCCAACCAGGGTTCGCAAGGCTTCGGCGTGCCGGACAGCCGGGGAGAGCAGCAGGGGCTGGACCCCGACATCTGCCGCGCCGTCGCCGCGGCCGTCCTCGGCCCCGACGCCCGCATCCGCTGGACGGTGCTGACCAGCGCGACCCGCGTCACCGCCCTGCAATCGGGGCAGGTGGACCTCGTCGCCCGTACCTTCACCTGGACCCATGCGCGGGAGATCAGCGCCGGGCTGCAATTCGGCCCCGTGACCTTCTATGACGGCCAGGGCTTCATCGTGCCGAAGCGCAGCGGCGTGAAGCGCGCCGTGGAACTGGACGGCGCCTCGATCTGCGTCAGCGCCGGCTCGACCAACGAGCTGAACCTGGCCGACTGGGCACGCACCAACGGGGTGCGCGTCAACCCCGTGGTCTTCGAGAACCCCACCGACACCCGCTCCGCCTACACCAACAGCCGTTGCGACGCCTATACGCTGGATGCGAGCCAGCTCGCCGGCTTCATCACCAGCCTGCCGCGCGACGAGCACGTCATCCTGCCCGACATCATCTCGAAGGAGCCACTGACCCCGGCGGTGCGCAAGGGCGACGGGCAGTGGTACGACATCGTCCGCTGGACCGTCTTCGCCCTCATCCTGGCCGAGGAGCACGGCATCACCCGCGCCAATGTGGATGCCATGCTGGACAGCCAGAACCCGGAGGTGCGGCGCCTGCTCGGCGTGGCGGGGGATCACGGGCCGGCCATGGGGCTGGACCGGCGCTGGGCCTACCACGCCATCAAGGCCGTCGGGAATTACGGCGAGATCTTCGAGCGGCACCTCGGCCAGGATTCGCCGCTCGGGCTGGAGCGCGGGCTCAACGCGCTCTGGAACAAGGGAGGGCTGATGTACGCGCCGCCCATCCGCTGAAGCCGGCGCCGGAGGGCGGCCACCGCCGCCCCCCGGCCCGTCTCAGGCCGCGGCCTCGCGCAGCCACTCCGTCATCACCCCGCAGGCGGCGGAGAAGTCCTCCATCCGCATCGCCTCGTGCGGATTGTGGCTGCCGTTCTGGTTGCGGACGAACAGCATGGCCGCCGGAATGCCGGCCGCGGCGAAAGCGGCCGCGTCATGTCCGGCGCCCGAGGCCATCTCCAGGCTCGCCACCCCCGCTGCGCCGGCCGCCCGGGCCAGGGCGGCGCGCAGATCCGCATCCATCGGCGCCGCCACGGAGCCGGTCTCGGGGCCAAGCTCGAAGCGCACGCCGCGCCGCGCCGCGATCGCCGTCACCTGCCGGGCCAGCTCGTCGAAGATGGCATCGACACTGGCCGGGTTCACGCTGCGCACATCCAGCATGAAGGTCGCCTCGCCGGGGATCTTGGTGAAGCCCGCCTCGGCGGTGGTGGCCAGGGTGCAGAAGGTGCAGACCAGCCGGTGGCCCTCCGTCTCCAGCGCGGCCCAGCGGTCGTCCAGCGCCACGGCCAGCTCGGCCAGCGCGATGGCGGCGTCGCGGCGGTAGCGGCGGGGCGTGGCGCCCGAATGGTTGTACTCGCCCAGCACACGGCCCTGGCGCAGCCGCCGGCTGCCCGGAATGCCGGTGACGATGCCGAGCGGCACGCCCTCGCCCTCCAGCACCGGGCCCTGCTCGATATGCAGCTCCAGGAAGGCGGCGGTGTTCTCGGGCGTGATCACCGCCTCGCCGCGCGCGGCGAAGCCGGGATCGAAGCCTTCCTCACGCATGTGCTCGGCCAGGCTGCGGCCGCTGTCCTGGCGCTTCAGCTCGAGCTCGGCCGCCTTCAGCCGCCCAAGCGCGCCACGGCTGCCGGGATAGGAGGTCGGGAACCAGGCCCCCGCCTCCTCCGCCCGCAGCGCGATCACGGTGATGTCGCGCGCCGGCCGGAAGCCGCCCCGCTTCAGCCCGGCGACGGCGGCGAGCGCCGAGAGCACCCCCGCCGCGCCGTCGAAATTGCCGCCATTCGGCACGGAATCCATATGGCTGCCGAGCAGCAGGCGCTTCGCCGCGCGATCGGCGCCCGGCAGCGTCATGTGCAGGTTGCCGACCGGATCCGCCGAGACCTCCAGCCCCAGGGCCCCGGCCTCGCGCCGCAGCACCTCATGCGCCATGCGCTCGCCGGGGCCATAGGCCTCGCGGGTGATGCCGATGCCGTCGAAGCTCCGCTCGCGCAGCTCGTCGAAGAGCCGCGCGGCGAGGCCGACATCCGGCACCAGGTTCAGCCGTTCAGACACAGCGCACGGCTCCGCCGTCGATGATATGGACGCGGCCGGTGGTGTAGGCGGCGCGGTCCGAGGCCAGGAAGGCGCCCATCGGGCCGAACTCCCGGGGCTCGCCGTAGCGTCCCACGGGAATGGCGGCGGAACGCTCGGCGACCAGGGCCTCGATGCTCTTGCCCGTCTTCTGCGCCGCCGCCGCCAGGGTCTCGCGCGTGCGGTCCGTGGCGAATGCGCCGGGGGCCAGGATGTTGCAGGTGATGCCCTCGCCGGCCAGCTCGGCCGAGAGCGTCTTGTTCCAGCCGACGATGGCGGCGCGCAGCGTGTTGGACAGTGCGAGACCCGGCAGCGGCTGCACCATGCCGGTCGAGCCCACGGCCAGGATGCGGCCCCACTTCCGCTCGCGCATGGCGGGGAGCAGCCGGTTGGCGATGCGGATCGGCGAGAGGACGATGCGCTGGAACCAGGTGACGAGGTCCTCCTGCTTCATCTCCAGCGCCGAGCAGGTTGGCGGGCCGCCATGGTTGAGCACCAGGATATCGACGCCGCCCAGCGCCGCCACGGCCGCATCGGCCAGCCGGTCCATCTGCGCGCCCTCGGCGACATCGGCCGGAATGCCGACGGCCTGCGGCGCGCCCAGCGCCATCAGCTCCGCGGCCACGCGATCCAGGCTTTCCTGGCTGCGGCCCGAGACGGCGACCGCCACGCCTTCCGCCGCCAGCGCGTCGGCAATCGACCGGCCCAGCCCCTTCGAGGCCCCCATCACCAGGGCGCGCCGCCCCTGCAGACCCAGATCCATGGTCCCGCTCCTCATCGCGTGTTTCGCGCCGGACCCTGGACGCTTCGCCGCCACCTGACAACTCCCCTTCGTTTACAATCCTCTCCGGTCCCGCGCCCTCCCGTCCCAACGCCTCTGGCCAGATGCCGGCCGGCGGGTAAGCTGGACGACAAGCCTCGGGAGGAAAGAGAGACCATGGGAGCCACCGCCATGCCGCGACACCGGCTGGTCTGCGTCCGCCGCCTGCCGCCCGCCGTGGCCGCCAGGGCACGCGCGGAATACGACGCCGTGCTGTTCGACGATCGCGACATTGGGCGGGAGGAGTCGCTGGAGCTGCTCGCCGGCCGGGGCGCGGAGGCGCTGCTGTTCAGCTCCGGCTTCGCGCTGGACGCCGCCTATATCGCCGCCCTGCCCGACAGCGTGCGGGTCGCCGCCACCTGCTCGGTCGGCTTCGACCATGTCGACGTGGCAGCGGCGAAGGCGCGCGGCCTCGTCGTCACCAACACCCCCGACGTGCTGACCGGCTGCACCGCCGACCTCGCCTTCTCCCTGCTGCTCGCCGCCGCCCGCCGCCTGCCCGAGGCCGACCGGATGATGCGGCAGGACGCCTGGGGCCCCCGCTCGATGGGCGACTTCCTGGGCACCCGCGTCTGGGGCAAGACGCTCGGCATCATCGGCATGGGGCGCATCGGCCGGGCCGTGGCGCGGCGGGCGCGCGGCTTCGACCTGCGCGTGCTCTATCATGACGTCGCCCCCCTGCCCCCGGCGCTGGAGGAGGGGGCGCATCACGTGCCCGACCTCGCCGAGCTGCTGCGCCGCAGCCAGTTCGTCTCGCTGCACTGCCCGCTGCTCCCCTCGACCCGGCATCTCCTGAACCGGGAGACCCTCGCCCTGCTGCCACCCGGCGCCATCGTGGTGAATGCCGCGCGTGGCGGGCTGATCGAGGAGGCGGCGCTGATCGAGGCGCTGCGCGAGGGCCGCCTCGCCGCCGCCGGGCTCGATGTCTTCGAGGGCGAGCCGCGCTTCGACCGGCGCTTCATCGACCTGCCCAATGTCGCGCTGGCGCCGCATATCGGCAGCGGCACGGTGGAGACGCGGGACGCCATGGGTTTCCGCTGCCTCGACAACATCGCCGCCGTGCTCGCCGACCATCCCGCCATCGACCCGCTCTGGAGCTGACCCCGCATGAGCAAGCCCGTCCTGCTTCTGACCCGGCGCTTCCCGGAGGCCGTCGAGGCCCGTGCCCAGCGCGACTACACCACCATCCCCAATCCGGCCGACACGGTGATGGACGGCCCCGCCATCCTGGCCGCGGCGCGTGACGGCGCGGCGGAGGGCATCCTCTGCGCCGCCGGCGACCCGCTTTCGGCCGAGACCATCCAGGCGCTGCCGGACAGCGTCAGGATCATCGCCACCTTCAGTGTCGGCACCGACCATATCGACCTGGCGGCGGCGAAGGCGCGCGGCATCCATGTCACCAACACGCCGGACGTGCTGAGCGTCGCCACCGCCGAGATCGCCATGCTGCTGATCCTGACCGCTGCCCGGCGCGGCGGCGAAGCGGAGCGGATGCTGCGCGCGCGGGAATGGACGGGCTGGGCGCCGACGCAGCTCATGGGCGTGACGCTGGAGGGCAAGACGCTCGGCATCCTCGGCATGGGGCGCATCGGCCAGGCCCTGGCCCGGATGGCGCGCGGCTTCGGCATGGCGGTGCACTACCGCAACCGCAGGCGCCTCTCCCCGCAGGAGGAGCAGGGCGCGGTCTATCACGACAGCGACGAGGGCTTCCTCGGCGCCATCGACGTGCTGTCGATGCACATCCCGGGCGGCGCGGCGACGCGGCACTGGCTGAACGCGGAACGCATCACACGGCTGAAGCGCGGCGCCATCGTGGTGAACACCGGCCGTGGCACCACCGTCGATGACGCCGCCCTCTGCGCCGCGCTGGAAGCGGGGCATCTGCGCGCCGCCGGGCTCGATGTCTTCGCCGGCGAGCCGCACATCTTCGAGGGCTACCACACCACGCCCAACCTGGTGCTGCTGCCGCATCTGGGCAGCGCCACCATCGAGACCCGCGACGCCATGGGCTTCCGCTGCCTCGACAATCTGGACGCCGTGCTGCGGCGCGGCGCGGCGCCGCTGCACCCCGCCTGACGGCCCCCTCCCCTCCCTGAACAGGACGCCCGCATGCTCTTCGACTTCGACAGGATCCCGACCCGCGAGGCCTACAAGCTCATGGTCTCGACCGTGGTACCGCGCCCGATCGCCTGGGTCGTCAGCCAGGACAAGGCCGGGGTGGTGAACGCCGCCCCCTTCTCCTTCTTCAACGCCTTCGGCGACGATCCGCCGGTGGTCGGCTTCTCCTGCGGCCCGCGCCCCGACGGGCCGGCGGCCAAGGATACGCTGAGCAATATCGAGGCGACCGGCCAGTTCGTGGTCTGCCTGGTGAACGAGGCCATGGGCGAGGCGATGAGCGCGACGGCCGCCGATTTCCCGCCCGAGCTGGACGAGCTGGCCGAGGTCGGCCTCACCGCCGTGCCGAGCACGCGGGTGGCGCCGCCGCGCATCGGCGAAAGTCCCGTGGCGATGGAATGCGAGACCTTCCAGATCGTCCCGGTCGGCCATCACCGGCTGATCCTCGGCCGGGTGCGGGCGCTGCATGTGCGGGACGACTGCGTCTCCAACCCCGAGAAGTACTATATCGACACGCCGAAGCTGGAGCTGCTGGGCCGCATGCACGGCCGTGGCTGGTATGCCCGCACCACCGACAGGATCGATATCCCGCGCGTCAGCTTTGCCCAGTGGCAGGAGAGGAAGGCCGGCAAGGGCTGAAGCCGCCCCCCGGCGCGCCGCCCCTCAGGGCCCGCGCTTCGTCGCCGCCGGCAGGCGCGCGGCGACGAAGCGCGCGATGGCCGGGCTGACCAGCATGACGATGAGAAAGCGGGCCGTCTGCATCGCCATGACGAAGGCGAGGTCGGCGCCGCTGGCGGCGGCGATGATGGCCACCGAATCCAGTCCGCCCGGGCTGGTGGCGAGATAGGCGGTGAGCGGGTCGATCCCCATGACGGCGCTGAGCAGCAGGCCGAAGGCGCCGCAGAAGGCGATGAGCGCCAGCATGGACGCTGCGATGCGCGGCAGGGCCCGCGCGACATGCAGCAGGATCTGCCGCGTGAAGCGCAGCCCGATGCTCCAGCCGATGGCGGCATAGCTGATCGCCAGCAGCCAGGGGGGCAGGACGATGGTCAGCATCCCGGCCGATTGCAGCGCCGCCGCCAGCGCCATCGGCAGCAGCACCGGGCCGGCAGGAATCGGCAGCACCTTCCCCAGCGCGGCGCTGCCCAGCCCGACCGCCAGGACGGCGGCGAGGTCCGCCGGGTCGACCGCGGGGAACCAGGGCACCGCCGCCACATCGGGCACCGGCAGGGCCCAGAACCGCGCCACCAGGGTGGCCGCCAGAGCGACCAGCACGACCCGCAGATAGATCATCACCGCCACCAGGCGGACATCGGCGCCATGCGCCTCCGCCATCACCATCATGGCGGAGGCCGCGCCGGGCGCCGAACCCCAGACGGCGGCGGTGCCCGGCAGGACCTGCCGCCGCGCCAGGAGCCAGCCGAGGAAGCTGCTGGCGCCGATGGCCGAGAACACGCCCAGCAGGAAAACCGGCCAGTCGGCCGCGATCTCCCTCAGGATGTCCGGCGTGATGGCACGGGCGATCAGGCAGCCGATCACCCCCTGGGCCAGGGCGAAGGGCCAGGGGCCGAGGCGCAGCCCGGTATCCCCCATGGCGACCAGGATGGCGGCGCCCATGCAGCCCAGCAGCATCGCGGCCGGCAGCCCCAGCAGCTCCAGCATCAGCACCACCGGCACCGAGACCAGGAGCAGCACGGCCCACTGCCCCACCAGGGGAAGACCGCGAAGGCTGGGGAGACCGCCCTGTCTCAAGAGGACGGCGCCTCAGCGCGGGGCCGAGGCGGCACGGGACACGCGGCTCAGGCAAGGGGTCATGAGGGCATCCAACGTCCGAAGGTCGGGCCGCCCGGTATGCTGCGCCGCACACCGGACGGTCAAGCCTGGCCCCCTCCTCCCCCCTTGGAGGGGCGGCTCAGGCGCCGATGGCGCGCAGCCTCGGCTTGCGGCTGGCCTCGATCAACTCCTCATAGACGGAGACATAGTCCTCGGCCATGCGGCGGGCGGTGAAGCGCTGCTCGAAGCGGGCCCGCACCTGGCCGCGGTCCAGCGAGGGGATGCGGGCGACCGCCGCCACCGCCTCGTCCTCGTTCTCGACGATGAAGCCGGTCAGCCCGTCCTCCATCACCTCGGGCACCGAGCCCCGACGCATGGCGATGACCGGCGTGCCGCAGGCCATGGCCTCGATCATCACCAGCCCGAAGGGCTCCGGCCAGTCGATCGGGAACAGCAGGGCATGGGCGCCGGAGAGGAAATCGGGCTTCTGGCAGTCGCTGATCTCGCCGATGAACTCGACATGGCCCTGGCCCAGCAGCGGCGCGATCTCCCGCTCGTAATAGGCGCGGTCGGCGCTGTCGATCTTGGCGGCGACCTTCAGCGTCACCCCGGCGCGGGCGGCGATGCGGATGGCCTTGTCCAGCCCCTTCTCCGGCGAGACGCGGCCGAGAAAGGCGAAGTAGCTCTGGTCGACCGGCTGCGGCGTCAGCCGGTCCTTCGGCATGCCGTGCAGCACGGTGCGCACCCAGTTCAGATCGGGGATCGGCAGGCGCTGGTGATCGGAGATGGAGACATAGGGCGTGTGGCCGTAGGTCTCGTAGATCATCTTGAACTCGGGCAGATCGAGCCGGCCGTGCAGCGTCGTCAGGAAGGGCGTGCGCTGACGGTCGAGCAGGCCCAGCGGGAAGTAGTCGATATGGGAGTGGATGACGTCGAACTCGCCGGCGCGCTGCGCCACCTGCTCGACCATGCGCATGTAATGCGCCACCCAGTCCTTCACCGTCGGGTCGAGACGCAGCGCCTCGCCGCGCATGGCGGCAAACCTGGCCGCCGTCACGGAATCCCCGCTGGCGAAGAGGGTGACGTCGTGGCCCATGGCCACCAACTCTTCCGTCAGCGAGGACACCACCCGCTCGGTGCCGCCGTACAACTTGGGCGGAACGGCCTCGAACAGCGGCGCGATTTGAGCGATACGCATCTAGCGATCCCTTTTTCTCAGCACGGAGACTACCGTTACTTGAAACAGGCGCCGTTTGACTTGACCGAACGGGAGACTACCTGTACTCAGCCGGTAAACTACAAATCCAATATGGCGAAAAGTGGGCTGTCTTGACTGCGATCCCACCCCTGCGGCGCTCGGCCACGGCCTTCCTCCTCGACTATGTGGCCCGCCGGAAGGCGGGACATGCCCTGGTGTTCGGGACGGTCCTGGCCGCCATCCTCTGCGCGGTTTCGACGCAGTATGGGCTCAAGCACCTCATCGACCGGCTGGCCGCCGGGCCCGTCGGGTCCCTGGATGGAATCTGGCCCGCCTTCCTGTTCCTCTGCGCCCTGATCCTGGCCGACAGCCTGCTCTGGCGCCTGGCCGGCTGGGCGGCCGCGCGCAGCTTCACCGCCGTCGGCGGCGATATCCGCCGTGACTTGTTCGGCCATCTGGCCGGCCAGGACCCCGGCTACTTCGCCGACCGGCTTCCCGGCGCCCTGGCGGCGCGCGTCTCCGCCACCGCCCAGGCCGCCTTCACGGTGGAGAACACCCTGGCCTGGAACGTGGTTCCACCGCTCGGCGCGATTCTCATCGCCATCGGCTTCACCGCGACGGTCCATCCGCCCCTGGCCCTCGCCCTCGGGCTGCTGGCCGGGCTGATCGCCGCGCTGATGTACCGCCTGGCGCGGCGTGGCATGCCGCTGCACCGCCGCCTCGCCACGCGCAGCGCCATGGTGGACGGGGAACTCGTGGATGTCGTGGGCAACATCGGCACCGTGCGCGCCTTCGGCGCGCTGGGGCGGGAGAAGGCGCGCCTGACCGGCTTCATCGGCGCCGAGATCGCCGCGCACCGGGCCAGCCTCTACAACATGGAGAGGCTGCGGCTGGTTCATGCGCTGCTCACCGCCCTGCTGACCGCCGCCGTGCTCGCCGCCGCGCTCGCCCTCTGGCAGCAGGGCCGCGCCAGCATCGGCGACGTCGCGCTGCTCGCCACCCTGTCGCTGACCATCCTCAACGGCACGCGCGACATCGCCGTGGCGGCGGTCGATCTCACCCAGCAGATGGCGCGGCTGGCCGAGGCCACCGAGACGCTGCTGATCCCGCATGCCCTGGCCGAGCGGCCGGACGCGGTGCCGCTGCGCCGTCACGCTCTCCCGGATGCCCTCCCTGGCGCTGTCCCTGGCGCTGTCGCCTTCGAGGCGGTGCGCTTCGCCTATCCCGGGCGGCCCGCCGTGCTGGACGGGCTCAGCCTCGCCATCCCCGCCGGTCAGCGCGTCGGGCTGGTGGGCTATTCGGGCGCGGGCAAGTCCACCCTGCTCGCCCTGCTGCAACGCTTCCACGACCCGGCCGCGGGCCGTGTCATGATCGACGGGCAGGATCTGCGCGGTGTGACGCTGGACAGCCTGCACGCCGCCCTGGCGGTGGTGCCGCAGGACACGGCGCTGTTCCACCGCTCGGTGCTGGAGAACATCCGCTATGGCCGGCCTGGCGCGGACGAGGTGGCGGTGCGGCAGGCGGCCGAGGCGGCGCAATGCCTCGGCTTCATCGAGGCGCTGCCGCAGGGCTTCGACACGCTGGTCGGCAATCGCGGCGTCCGGCTGTCGGGCGGGCAGCGCCAGCGCCTGGCCATCGCCCGGGCGCTGCTGAAGGACGCGCCGATCCTGCTGCTCGACGAGGCGACCAGCGCGCTGGACAGCGAATCCGAGCGGGCCGTCCAGGCGGCTCTGGACCGGCTGATGCGGGGCCGGACCGTCATCGCCGTCGCCCACCGCCTCTCGACCCTGCAAAATTTCGACAGAATCATCGTGATGAATGCCGGCAGGATCGAGCAGGACGGCGCTCCCCAGGAGCTGGCCAGCCGGCCCGGTCCCTATCAGGAATTGCTGCGGCGGCAGCAGGCCGGCCTCCTGCCGGAGCTGCCCGCGGTCTGAGGGACGAGGCACGCGCATGTCGCGACTGGTCGTGGTTTCCAACCGTGTCGCCCCGATCACCGAGGGCGAAGCCACCGCGGGCGGCCTCGCCGCCGGCGTGATGGACGCACTGCGCCACAGCGGCGGCTTGTGGTTCGGCTGGTCCGGCAACACGGTGCCGGACGTGGTGCCGCCGGGCACCCTGCCCCCCGGCCTGCCCCCGGCCATCGCCCGCAGCGGGCCGGTGACGCTCTACACCACCGACCTGACGCGCCGCGACTACGATGACTACTATCGCGGCTTCGCCAATGGCACGCTCTGGCCGATCCTGCACGACCAGACGGCGCTGTCCCGCTTCGATCGCGGGGAGTTCGCCGGCTATCGCCGGGTCAACGCGCATTTCGCCCGCCATCTCGCCGATCTCATCGGCCCGGAGGACGTGATCTGGGCGCATGACTACCACCTGCTCGGCCTGGCCGAGGCGCTGCGCGCGCTGGGCGTCACGAACCGCATCGGCCTGTTCCTGCACACGCCCTGGCCGGCTCCCTCCGTGCTGATGGCGGTGCCGGCCCATGCCGAGCTGCTCCGCGCCATGACGCATTATGACCTGATCGGTTTCCAGACGGAGCGCGACCGCCAGGCCTTCGGCGATTACGTCCGCCGGGAGATGGGGGGAGAGGAGCTGCCGGGCGGGGTGTTCCGCGTCCGGGAGCGGAGCCTGCGGACCGGCGTCTATCCGATCGGCGTGCAGGTGGAGGCGCTGCGCGCCGAGGCGCGCACCGCCGGGGCGGAACGGCTGCCGGCGCTGCGCGCCAGCCTGGCCGGGCGCTCCCTGGTGATGAGCGTCGACCGCCTGGATTACTCGAAGGGGCTGCGGCAGCGCTTCCGTGCCTATGAGCGCTTCCTCGCCGAGCACCCGGATTGGCACCGCCGCGTCGAGTTCCTGCAGATCGCCCCGCCCTCGCGCGCCGATGTCGAGGCCTACCAGGTGATCCGCCGCGAGCTGGAGGGCGAGGCCGGGCGCATCAACGGGCGCTTCGCCGAGCTGGACTGGACGCCGCTGCGCTACCTGAACCGGAGCTTTCCGCGCAACGCGCTGATGCCGCTCTACGCCGCCGCGCGGGTCGGACTGGTGACGCCGCTGCGCGATGGCATGAACCTCGTGGCCAAGGAGTATGTCGCGGCGCAGGACCCGGAGGACCCCGGCGTGCTGGTCCTCTCGCAATTCGCCGGCGCGGCCTGCGAGATGGCCTCGGCCCTGCTGGTCAATCCGCATGACGAGGCGGGCGTCGCCGCCGCTCTGGAGCAGGCGCTCGCCATGCCGCTGGCGGAGCGGCGGGAGCGGCATGCCGATCTGCTGGCGGTGATGCGGCGGAACAGCCTGGAGCGCTGGCGCGACCGTTTCGTAGCCGATCTCCGGGGCCTTCCCACAGCGGCCCGGGCCGCCTGAAACCGCCATCCGGCGGGCGCCATGTTCTTTTTTTGATCCCTCCCCTGGCCGGCCGGCGAAGGCCGGGGCAAAGTGCCGGCATGCGCATCTATCTCGCCGGCCCCGACGTTTTCCTGCCCGATGCCGCCCTGGTGGCGGCGCAGAAGAAGCGTATCTGCGCGGAGCATGGCGCGACGGGCGTCTTCCCGACCGACCCGGTCGAGGACGCCGCCGCCGATGCCGCGACCGAGCGGTTTCTCGAGATCTATCTGCGCAACGAGGCGCATATCCGTGCTTGCGATGCGCTGATCGCCAACCTGACCCCCTTCCGCGGGCCCTCGGCCGATGCCGGGACGATCTATGAACTCGGCTTCATGCGCGCCCTCGGTCGGCCGGTCCATGGCTATGCCAATGTCGCGCAGGACTTCACGTGCCGCACGCGCGCCTTCCTCGGCCCTCTGGCGCGGCAGGATGCCACGGGCCGCTGGGTCGATGAGGAAGGGCTCCATCTGGAAGACTTCGGCTGCCACGACAATCTGATGATCGATGGCGGCATCCGCGCGGCGGGCGGCGCGCTGTTCGCCCGGGCGGTGCCGCCGGAGCGCCGCTGGCACGATCTGGAGGCCTTCGAGGCCTGCGTGCGCGTCCTGATGGAACGCTGACCGCGAATCATCACGCGCCTCCCGCCATGGCCCCCCTGGCATCGCCGCAAGGCAACTCCATCTGAGCTTCAGCGTTACATTGTTCAAAGAGGAGTATCGCTCATGGCCCTGCATGCCACCCGCAACGACCTCGGCGAGAATGCCAAGAAGGTCGCCGTCAATGTCCTGAATGGCACCCTGGTCGACATGAACGACCTGACCAACTGCGTCCGCATGGCGCACTGGACGATGAAGGGTCCGAACTTCATCGGTCTGCACACCATGCTGGAGGGCTTCTACAACGAGCTCTTCGCCGGCGCCGACGACGTGGCGGAACGGATCGTCCAGCTGGGCGGCACGCCCGACGGCACCAGCCAGCTGATCAGCGACAAGAGCCGGCTCAAGCCCTATTCGCAGGCGACCACCTACACGATGGACCATGTGAAGGAGCTGGCCGACCGTTTCGCCGCCTTCGCCAAGTCCGTCCGCGAGGGAATCGACAGCACCGATGAGGCGGGCGACGCCGACACCGCCGATCTCCTGACCGCCCTGTCGCGCGACATCGACAAGAAGCTCTGGATGCTGGAAGCGCATCTGGAGAAGTAAGGCGGCACCCCGCCGCGGGCGGACGCGTCGAGGGGCCGGGGATTTCCCCGGCCCCTTTTTCCTGCCGGGGTTGCGGGGTCCGGCCTCCCTTCGCTAGTTTGCCCGGCGAAGGTGTGAACAAGACATGAACGATCTCTTCGGCGGCCGCGGCGCCAAGTCCCAGCCAGGCACATCCTACTCGGCCAAGGACATCGAGGTTCTGGAGGGGCTGGAGCCCGTGCGGCGCCGGCCGGGCATGTATATCGGCGGCACGGACGAGAATGCGCTGCACCACCTCGCCGCCGAGGTGCTCGACAACGCCATGGACGAGGCTGTGGCGGGCCACGCCGACCGCATCGAGGTCACGCTCGAGGCTGGCAATCTGTTCACCGTGCGCGACAACGGGCGCGGCATCCCGACCGACCCGCATCCGAAGTTCCCAAAGCTCTCCGCCCTGGAGGTGATTCTCACCACCCTGCATTCGGGCGGCAAGTTCTCCGGCAAGGCCTATGACACCTCCGGCGGGCTGCACGGCGTCGGCAGCTCTGTGGTCAATGCCCTGTCGGAGCGGCTGGAGGTGGAGGTGGCGCGCGACCGCACCCTCTTCACCCAGGCCTATGCGCGCGGCAAGCCGCTGGGGCCGTTGAAGAACGCCGGGCCGGTGCACAACCGGCGGGGCACCACCATCCGCTTCCGGCCCGATCCGGAGATCTTCGGCGCGCAGCAGTTCTCGGCGACGCGCCTGTTCCGCCTCTGCCGCTCGAAGGCCTATCTCTTCCGCGGCGTCGAGATCCGCTGGTCCTGCGATCCGGCCCTGGTGAAGGACGACACCCCGTCACAGGCGATCCTGCACTTCCCGGGCGGCCTCTCGGACTTCCTGGCGGCCGCGGTCGAGGCCGCCGGCACCGTCATCCCCACCCCCTGGGCCGGCGAGACGAGCTTTCCGGGCGGCGCCGGGCGGGCCGAATGGGCGGTGACCTGGCTGGAACGGGGCGAGGGCTTCCTCCACACCTACGCCAACACCATCCCGACGCCGCAGGGCGGCACGCACGAGGCCGGCCTGCGCGCGGCACTGGTGAAGGGGCTCCGCGCCTATGGCGAGCTGAAGAAGGAGCGGCGCGCCGCCAGCGTCACCGCCGAGGATATCCTGGGCGGCCTGGCCGGCATGCTGTCCGTCTTCATCCGCGAGCCGCAGTTCCAGGGCCAGACCAAGGACAAGCTGACCTCGCCCGAGGCGGCGAAGCTGGTCGAGGCCGGCCTGCGCGACCACTTCGACCACTGGCTGGCGGGCGATCCGGCCACCGCCGGCAATCTCCTCGCCTTCGCCATCGAGCGGGCCGAGGAGCGCATCCGTCGTCGCGAGCAGAAGGACACGCCCCGCAAGACCGCGACCCGCCGCCTGCGCCTGCCCGGCAAGCTCGCCGACTGCTCGCGCGAGTCGGCGGACGGCACGGAGCTTTTCCTGGTCGAGGGCGATTCGGCCGGTGGCTCGGCCAAGCAGGCGCGCGACCGCGAGACCCAGGCGGTGCTGCCCCTGCGCGGCAAGATTCTGAACGTCGCCTCGGCCAGCGCCGACAAGCTGCGGCAGAACCAGGAGCTGAAGGACCTGATCGAGGCGCTGGGCTGTGGCGCCGGCGAGCGCTTCGACCTCGCCCGCCTGCGCTACGGCCGTGTCGTCATCATGACCGACGCCGATGTGGACGGCGCGCACATCGCCGCCCTGCTGATGACCTTCTTCTACAAGGAACTGCCCGAGCTGGTGCGCCAGGGCCGGGTCTATCTGGCGCAGCCGCCGCTCTACCGCCTCGCCACTGCCGGCAAGACCCTCTACGCCATGGATGACGCGGAGCGCGAGAAGCTGCTCAGGAAGGCGTTCAAGCCGAACCAGAAGGTCGAGGTAAGCCGCTTCAAGGGCCTGGGCGAGATGCCGCCCGCCTCCCTGAAGGAGACCACCATGGATCCGCGCAAGCGGACCCTTCTGCGGGTGGTGCTGCCGTCGGAGGAGCGGGCCGCCACCTCCGAGCTGATCGAGGCCCTGATGGGCCGCAGGCCCGAGCTGCGCTTCCGCTTCATCCAGGAGAATGCCGCGCGCCTGGACCTGGAGGCGGTGGACGCCTGATTATAAGCGCGCACCAAACGGGAGACTCCGGCGCCATTCAGTAGACTGGCGCTCTCCTAACCCGTTGCTTTCATTGACAAAGGGCGCGGAATCCTCGCGCCCTTTTTGCTTGCCGAAACGCGGCGAGACCCTGCGCAAGCAGAGTCACCCGGCGCTGGCCTTCCGCCCAAGGAAAACGACAGGTTTCACCCTGCGCGTGCTGCAACCGGCGCCAGAGTCTCCCGTTTACCTTGCGTTATGGGAAGCAGCTCTGAACCCGGCGCCGTGATCGCCAATGAACTCGACGCCCTGCTCGCCAGCGTCCCCCCGCTGTTCGCCGAGGGCATCTCGACGTTTGCTTATGAAGTGGTCGAGCTCGAGATGGAGCAACTGGCTGCAGCGCGGGCGAAGGCGACGGCGTGGCTTGAGAAGGCACGTATCCGCAACGACGGTAACGATGTGGCATGCATTGCGGCGATTGCGGTCCTGGATGCCCGACAGGCACGAGTTATGGAGGGGCTCCGCACCCTATTGCGGCTGCAAGCGTACCTCGAGCGCAGGCGCGACCACATTGTGCCGCCATCGTCGGTGTCGCCCAAGAGCAAGCCTGACAGCAAGAACAGCCGCGTGCGAGATCGGGTCGCCGCCATCCTTGCAGAAGGCGGCCCGACACACCGGACGGAGCTCCTCAAGGTCGTACTGGCGGACGGTCTCCTGGGTGCGGAGCAACGCCCCATGAATCGACTGGCATCAATTCTGGCCAGCAATGGCCACCTATTCGGCTCCGACTCCAGGGGGACATACTTCCTGTTGAGCCCCGAGCCCGAGGAACAGACCCGGTCGCCTAGTCGTACCGGTCTGTCAGCGGGACGCCGCCCGGCGTTTCCCACGTCGCAACCGGAGCAAGGAGATGATGGCCATGCGAGCGCGTGCGCCGTTTATAATACCTAAGGCGGGCCTTCCCGCCTGAAATCCAGACTGTAGCCGCAGACTGAACGCAAGAAGGCACCCCTACCTGGATCTGACCATCCAGGTAGGGGCACCTCTTGTCTTAGCGCCTAGTCGCACCGTCATCAGAACGTGGCCAGGATCCCTTGGGTTGCACAGATGGCACCGGCAACCCGGTTCCTGAGGTTCTCCGGACAACCTGACGCGCCACCTCAATCATGTGGTGACTGCACCTCGTCCCATCTTCGCTGCCGCAGCCCGGCCCGCTACTCGCGCCAGTACGCCCAGGCGAGCCACAACAGCCCGGCTATTCCGCCCGCCGTCGCCGCCGACCCGGCCACCGTGAACACCACCACGGTCGCGGCCTGCCCCACGGTGGCGCCCGGATCCACGATGCCGTCCAGCCAGCCAGCAGGCATTGGCTCACCGCCGAAGACCAGAATCGCAGCGGCTAGCGCTGACACAGCCGCCATCTTCAGTGTGTAGGTTGCCAGCCCCATCGGTCGCTCCCTTGCCCCTGGCATCGAAACGTCCGGGCAGCATAGGAGGTTCATTGCCGCTTGCCAGGGCTCATGGCACCGGGGCTAGGCTCGGTCCGCAGGAGGACCGCCCATGCCGCCCTACCCAAGTGACCCAGCCATCCAAGCCGAGGCCCGGCGCCTCGCCTCCGAAGACCTGGACCGTGACCTTGGCGCCGTCGCCGAGATGCTGGCCGAGCGTGGCCATCATGGTCCCGATGGCAGGCCATACGCCGCACGCACCGTGGCCAACTTGCTCGACGAGGAACTCGTCCATAGGCGCGAGGACCGACAGCGGGCGCTCAGGGCCGAGGCAGGTGCCGACTTCAACCGCTGGCTTGCCCAGCATGGCCAGGGGTTCGTCGCGGGTGGTGCGGATGCCTTCCTTCAGAAGGCAGCCTCGCCCGAGCGCTGATTTCCTGACCTCCGACGAGGCCCTTGTCTGGCGGCGTGACCATCCCGTCCTGCACGATCTCGTCGCCGGTCGACTGGTCCGCCTGCCAGGTACGAAGCAGGCCGAGCTCCGGGAGGTCCCGGCCACCCTCGCCGCCGCGGTGTGGATGGTGGCGAGCCACCTCACGGCGAGCCGTCGGTGGGTGGCGAGGCCAAAGGACGAGTTTGGCGCCGTGCCACTCGGCGTGGCGGCGAAGGACTGTAGCGGTCTCACGCAGTTGCTGCGGTTGCCGGAGGCGATCTGGCCCGGCTGCACCGCTCCAACCCCGTTATGGCGCCGTTCGAGGTAGGCTTCCCGGGCGCCAGCTTGCTACGGGACAGCGGACGCTTTGCCGCTGTGGAAGTTCACCGCCGCTAACGAGTCGAGACGCTTGCGCCTTCGGCTCCGATGACGAGGGTCACACCCTCAATCAAGCGAGTACATCGTCATCGTATCCCTAGCGGACGCCTTCACCTCCAAGCTTAACCTCGAGCTCGCCACGAAGGAACGAATGACCCGCTTGGCAAACTCCTCATCCTCGAAGCCGTCCCGATAGAGCGCGCCAATCGCGGTCACGGCCATGATGGACTTCGCAGAGGGGCGGGAGACGCCGACGTCTGACATGCGCCATTCAAAGCTTGTCTGCGAGCCGTCTATCGCCGCCTGCAAAGTGGCGTCGTCACCATCCCGCTGCACCACGAAGATCTCGCTCCAAAACTCGTTCGCAGCGGCGAAGGCCCGAGGATACTTGTCCTCGCCCTTCATGAGGGACCCAATCACGTCCAGCATCTACACCTTCCAACGGCTCAGCCCAAGCAATGGAGATGGGGGGCAGCTTTGGCGCTTTCAATGAACACGTGCGCGACGGGCAAGTCTTCACATGGTCCAGTCTGGGCCACCTTCTGCTTCCGGAGGGTACGACCTCGTACTCGGCTCGTGCTCCTCGCTCGCGCCTCTTCAACAGCGTGGGGCAGTGAACCCAGGCATCGGTGACCGATGCGTGCGGTGCGGCCTATCCGGGCGCCGGATCCGCCCGGTTCCCCCTCGACACAATGAGCATGTCGGCATCCGGCAGTGGCCTCTGGAGTTGCTGGGCGACATCCCAGGGCGCCATCCACCTCAAGGCGATGCCGGTGATGCTGACGACACCGGACGAGATAGACACTTGGCTGCAGGCGCCGTGGGGGATCGCCCGCGAGCTGCAGCGACCATTGCCGGACAACGACATGCTCATCGTGAGCAAGGGTAACCGCAAGGATCCGGCCTAGCCTGGCGCGACCTGATTGGCGGGTCGTCTGGCTGGCAAGCGGCGACTGCACCTCCACACCACCCCTCGGTCATCCACGGATTCCGATTCGGCCCGGCTCTCAGGCGAACGCACCTTGAAGGTAGCAGTCAACGCGGCAGGAACAGGCCCTTGATGCAGGCGGAATTGCAGACGGCAATCTGGGTATGGGTCTTCAAGTAAAAGCCTCCGTCCGGGTAGACGGGCTCGCCTTCGGTGAGGAGACCGCGGACGGTGTCGAACGGGCCCGGCTTCTCGCTTCCGGCAGGCAGATCGTAATCCTCCTCCAAGATGGCATGGAGGCGGCGGATCACGGCGCAGTCCAGGTTGCGGAGCAGCTTGTCGTTGGTCGTGCTGCCCCTGACATCCCTATTACGAGGCAGCGCCTGCCCGCTCTTCTCCCGCGTGGCCACCAGACTGTCATAGGCGTTTCTCAGGAGATTGAGGTTCTCGCGGACCAGAAGGTCCAAGCAGTTGCCCAGGTCGATGACGGCACCCAGAACAAAGGGCTTCTTGTAATCGCCACGGGCGACCTTGTCCTCGGCCCACTCCAGTGCGCGTCCGGGATCGCCCTCCCAGAAGTAAACACCGGGGCCGAGCCAATCATAATCTTTCTCACTCCGCAGCAGGTTCACCTCACCTGCAAGGGCCTTCCTGCCCACCTTCTCATCGCAGTCGTGGTAGCCCAATACGAAGGAAGTGGCGTAGCGACTCAACTACGAGCTGCGGTTGGCTTCTTCGACGGCTTCTTCGGCGCCGGGCCACCGTATTCGGGGGCAAGACGACCATCGGCCGTCCGGATGCCCTCGCGGACCAGCGCTTCACGGGCAACGGCACGGGTGGTCGTGTTCACCTCGGTGTACCGCCTCGCCATGATCTCGAAGGTCTTGCGCTGGGCTTCCGTCATCTACCGCTCCTGTTGCCGGATAACCTAGTGCGCCCCAAGGCTTGAAACGACATCCGCGAGGCTTCCCCCGCAGCCCCACTCCGGGCGCAGGCGGTAACGGGCGTGCAAGGTATAGGACTGATTCAGCGGTGTCTCGCGCCATCCCAGGCGCCAGAGTCGCCCATCACTGTCCAATGTAGCCTTGATACCTCGCCCTCCAAGGCATAGGGTTCCGACATGTCGAAGGAACCCACCCTCCGCGCCGTCGCCCGACCTTCCCCGGACTTCACGGACCGGGCCTACTGGGCCGGGACCATCAAGATGGCGCTCAGCCGTTTCTTCGTCCTCCAGGTGCTGCACGACGGCCCGGCGCACGGCTACGACATCGCCCGTGCCGTCGAGCGGACCACCAACGGCTGCTGCTCGCCCTCCGAGGGTGCCCTCTACCCGACGCTGCGCGAGTTCGAGCAGGGCGGCTACCTGACATCCGCTTCGGAAATCGTCTCCGGTCGCGAGCGCAAGGTCTACACGCTGACCGACAGGGGCCGCGACGCCTTCAAGGTCGGCCTGGAGGCATGGATGGACGCCACGGCGGCCCTGACCGAGACCGACCGCGCCGCTGCTGCCCGCGACCAGGCCAAGGGTGCCTGCCGATGCTGACCGTTGGCTTGCCCACATACATCGCCCACCGAGGCATACCCAAGGGGAACGTCAAATGACGTCTTGCTGCTCCGCCACGCCGCGCCCTCAGAACAGGGCCTCTGAGGGCCACGCCGCCCTCGGATCGCTACCTGTCGCCATCATCGGCGGCGGTCCGGTCGGCCTCGCCGCCGCAGCGCATCTGCTGGAGCGTGGCCTCGAGCCGGTCATCCTGGAAGCCGGTCCCTCGGTCGGCACGGCGCCGCTTGCCTGGGGCCACGTCCCCATGTTCTCCCCCTGGCGCTACAACATCGACCGGGCGGCCCAAGCCCTGCTGGAGCGGCACTGCTGGATGGCGCCTGACGCCGATGGCTTCCCGACCGGACGCGAACTCGCCGACGACTACCTGGCGCCGCTCGCCGCGCTGCCGGAGATCGCTGGCCGCCTGCGCCTGAACACGCGGGTGACCGGCGTCGTCCGGCAACGCGTGGGCAAGGTCCGCGACGCCGGGCGCGAGGACCAGCCCTTCGAGGTCAGGTTCCAGGCCGACGGACGCGAGGGCCGCCTCCTCGCTCGCGCCGTCATAGTGGCCACCGGCACCTGGGGCAGTCCCAGCCCGGCCGGTGCCTCCGGTATGCCCGCCGTGGGCGAACGCGAGGCCGCCGAGCGAATCCGCCACGGCATGCCGGACGTGCTGGGCGCCGACCACGGCCGCTACGCGGGCAAGCGCGTCCTCGTCGTCGGGTCGGGCCACTCGGCCGTTGGCACCCTCATCGACCTCGCCCGCCTGGCCGAACAGGCGCCGGGCACGGCTGTCCTGTGGGCGGCCCGCGGCGCCGACCTGACGCGGGCCTACGGCGGTGGCGCCGCCGACCAGCTGCCGGAGCGCGGCGCCCTCGGCCAACGGCTGCGGCGCCTCGTGGAGGCCGGTGCCGTCGAGCTGCTCGCGCCCTTCGCGGTGGATGAGGTTCGCCGGGGCACCGGTGGTTCCCTGCAGGTCAAGGGTCTCGAAGGCAGGACGGTGGCGGCGGACGAGATGGTGGTCGCCACCGGCCTACGGCCCGACCTCGGAATCCTTGGCGAGGTCCGCCTGGACCTGGACCCGGCGCTGGAGTGCCCGCGCGTGCTGGCGCCGCTGATCGATCCCAACCTGCACTCCTGCGGCACCGTCCGGCCGCACGGCGCCTTCGAGCTCCAGCAGCCGGACAGCGGGCTTTTCCTTGCCGGGATGGCCAGCTACGGGCGGGCGCCCACCTTCCTGCTGGCCACCGGCCACGAGCAGGTGCGCTCCATCGCCGCCTTCCTCGCGGGCGACCTCGAGGCCGCGCGCCGTGTCGAGCTCGATCTGCCGGAGACCGGCGTCTGCAGCTCGAGCCGCGTGCTGCCCGGCGCCGCCGACGTGGTGTCCTCTTGCTGCGCTCCCGCGGCACCCCCGGTCGCCTGCTGCTCCTCGCGGCCGGAGCAGGAGCTGGTCAAGGAAACGACGTGCTGCGGGACCAACACCGCGCGGGCGACCGTACCGTCCGAGCCCGCCGAATGAGCCAGGCCACGACACCGGGAAGCGCCCTTGCCGGTGCGGCAGCAGGCCGCAACCGGCTGACGGTCGTCTCGGCCATCGGCGTCGGCCAAATCCTTGCCTGGGGTTCCTCCTACTACCTGCTAGCCGTCCTGGCCGGACCGATTGCCGCGGACACCGGCTGGCCGCTCACCTGGATCATGGGCGCCCTGTCTATTGGCATGCTGGTGTCCGGCTTGGCTTCGCCGCGCATCGGCCACCTGATTCACCGGCACGGCGGCCGCCCCGTGCTCGCCGCCAGCGCCGTCCTGCTCTCCGCGGGCCTGCTGCTGCTCGGGCTGGCGCCGAGCCTGCCGGTGTTCGTAGTCGCCTGGGTGGTGCTCGGGCTGGCCATGGGGGCCGGGCTCTACGACCCGGCATTCTCGACGCTGGGGCGTCTCTGTGGCGAGCAGGCGCGCTCGGCCATCACCCACGTCACCCTGTTCGGCGGCTTCGCCAGCACGGTCTGCTGGCCGCTCAGTGCCTTCCTGGTTGACCACCTGGGCTGGCGCGGCGCCTGCCTGACCTACGCCGCCATCCACCTCGCCGTGGTGCTGCCGCTCTACCTGTTCGGCGTGCCGCGCGAGTTGGCCAAGCCCGCTGCGGCACCCACGGCCGCCAAGGCTGCCGTGGCGCCAGGCCATGTGCAGGCGGGCCAGCGCTACGCCTTCGTCGTGCTGGCAGCGGGGTTCACCCTGGCGGCGGTCATCATGACCGTCATCTCCGTCCACCTGCTGACACTGCTGCAGTCGCAAGGGCTGGCGCTGGCGGCGGCCGTCGCCTTGGGCACGCTGATCGGCCCGGCGCAGGTCGGCGCCCGCGTGCTGGAGATGCTGTTCGGCAAGAAGGCGCATCCCATCTGGAGCCTGGTCGCGTCCGCGGTGCTGGTGGCGGTCGGCCTGGGCATGCTGGTGGGTGCGCCCGGCGTCGTGGCCGCAGGCATCGTCATGTACGGCATGGGCAGTGGCGTCCGCTCCATCGCCCGCGACACGGTGCCCTTGGCCCTGTTCGGCAAGGAGGGCTACGCCGTGCTGATGGGCCGCATCGCCATGCCGACCCTCATCGCGCAGGCAGCCTCGCCCTTTCTCGGCGCCTGGCTGCTGGACAGCTTCGGCACGCAGGCGACGCTGGCTATCCTGTGCGGGGCAGCGATGCTGAACATCCTGATGGTGCTGGCACTCGTGCCCAATGCGCTCCGGCGTTCCTGACAGTCATCCTCCATCCAAGAAAACGAGGTTCCCGTGCCTGAACTGATCACAACCGCCCTCACCAATCAGCCCGCCGAGGTGACCATCCGGCCTGCCAGAGAGGCCGACATGGACGCTGTTGCCACCATCTATCGGCACCACGTGCTCCATGGCACCGCCACCTTCGAGACAGAGGCACCGACGGCCGAAGATATGCGGCAGCGACGCATCGCCATCACCGAACGCGGGCTGCCCTACCTGGTGGCCGAGGACACCGATTGTCGCGTGCTCGGCTACGCCTACGCGGGCGCTTATCGGCCCAGGCCTGCCTACCGGAATACACTCGAGAACTCGGTCTACATCAGCGAGGAGGCCCGAGGGCGCGGCATCGGCCGCCGCCTGCTCGAGGCCCTCATCCAGGAGTGCGCCGCACTCGGCTACCGGCAGATGGTGGCCGTCATCGGCGACAGCGCGAACGAGGCGTCCATCCGCCTGCACAAGGCGTTCGGATTTCAGCCGATCGGCACCTTGCGCTCGGTTGGCCGCAAGCACGGGCGATGGCTGGATACTGTGCTGATGCAGTTGGCTTTGGGGGACGGTGACGAGACGGCACCCGAGGTGGAGTAAGGGCCTTCCCCCTGACATCCTTCGCCAGCAAACTGGCGAAGGCGGTACTCGGCATGGTGGGAACCAGCCTCCGCATCAGCAAATGCAGATCAGCTTGGCGACGCTGCCGATTTGGCCGCTATGCCCGACGCAATGGCCGCCACGACCACTCACAGCAATCGACTGCTAGCCCATGGCCCTCCTTGCGCTGCGCCTAGGTAGTGGCCGCTGTTCCCGACAAGGTCTCAATCAGTGGGCATGTGGCCTGCTCCCCGGATTGACATTGCTGCACGGCACCATCCAGTACACGCTCCATCGCCTGGAGGTCGGCAATTCGGGAGCGGACATCCGCGAGGTGTGCTGCGGCGATGCCATGGACCTCGGTGCAGGCGCCTGCACCAAGTTCGAGGAGCGCGCCCACCTCGTTCAGGGTGAAGCCAAGCTCCCGCGCGCGCCGCACGAACCTCAGCCGCCTGATGTCCTCCTCACCGAAGAGGCGGTAGCGCCCCCGGCGGGCCGGTATTGGAAGCAAGCCAATCCGCTCGTAATAGCGGATCGTCTCGATGTTGCAGCCCGTCCGCCGCGAGAGTTCACCGATGGCAACGCCGCTCTGCCCCATCCCATGCGCCTCCTCAGAAAGGACTTGAGTCTGTAGTCGCTACAGACGGTAGGTAGGCTGCATAGCTGAGACAAGGAGGCCGACCGTGTCCGACACCCAAGTGAATGCTACCCCGGCACATGGGGCGGTCCAGGAAGCCGGTGCGATGGTGCTGACGACGACGGGCATCGCCGCAGCCTTCGGTGCGGCCTCCTGCTGTGCGCTGCCGATGCTTCTTGGCTCCCTCGGGCTGGGAAGCGCTTGGCTCTTCGGGCTGGCGGTCCTTCTGGGGCCGTACCGCACGATCCTGCTCGCCGCCGCAGCCGCGTGCCTGGCTGGCGGAGCGGTCCTGCTCTGGCGCCAGCGGGCAGCGGTTGCCTGCGAGCCGGGCTCCGCCTGCTCCCCCAACCCAGCCCTCCGGCTTGTCGTTCCGGCAGGTTTGGCGGTCGGGATCATCCTGTTGGTGCTCGGTTATGCGTACGTGTGAGGACCCGATGATCCTGGAGTCGACAATCACCTGCCCGCACTGCGGCACGGCGAGAACCGAGACAATGCCGACCGATGCCTGCCAGTACTTCTATGACTGCACCGGCTGCGGAACGCTGCTCCGGCCCAAGCAGGGCGACTGCTGTGTGTTCTGCTCCTACGGCACGGTGCCGTGCCCGCCTGTCCAGGTGGACGGGAAGGGTTGTTGCCACGCGGAAGATCCGCCGCCAGCGGCTGGCTGACCCTTTCCCCGCGTGGTCGGCAACGGCGGGATGACCGTCACTCCGCAGCAAGGCCGGGGTTGGCGGGCACCAGCCTCGGCACCCAGCGGATGTAGACCAGCATGGCGACGAGTTCGACGAGCGTCTGCGTCACCACCGCGGCAGGCAGCAGCGCACCGGCTTCCGGGATAGCGAAGGCCAGCGGCAGGACGACCAGGGAGTTCCGGGTGCCGCCGCTGAAGGTGACCGCCCTCGCCGCGCCCGCCTCCAGGCCCGCATACCTGGAGATGACGCTACCTACGACCGGCATCAGCGCGGCGAAAGCGACGTAGACCGGCACCAGCATGGCGACGGAGCCTGCCTGGGCCGCCACGTTCGGGGCAACGGCCGCGATGACCACCAACAGCACCACGGCCATCAGGGGAACGGGCAGCCATCCCATGGCGTCCGCGACCGCCTTCCCGGCGCCGAAGCGCGCCGCCCACGCCTGAGTGGCCGCGGCGAGAGCCAGGGGCACGGCGATCAGCCAGACGAAGGCTTCGATGAAGGGACCGGGCTGCATCATCGCCATGGCCCGCTCGCCGATGAACAGGCCGAGGTAGACGGGGAGCAGCAGCATCTGCGCCACCAGCAGCACCGGCGTCGCCGCCAGGATGAGGCGGGCGTCCCCGCGGCCGAGGTGGGTGAACACGACCACGTAGTCGATGCAGGGCGCCAGCAGCACCATCAGGACACCCAGGCGCAGCACCCATTGCTCGCCGGGCAGCATGGAAGCCAGGGCGAACGCCACCAGGGGCGCGGCAACGAAGTTCACCGCCAGCAGCGTCAGCAGGAAGCGCCCGTTGGCCAGGCTCCTTCGCAGGTCCGCCAGCGGCACCTGGAGGAAGGTCACGTACAGCAGGGCCGCGAGGGCGGGGTTGATGACCGCCCCCCACGCCGCGCCGGGCGCGGCGACGGCCGCGATCGCGCCCGCCACGACGGCGGCGAAGTAGATGGCGACTTGGTTCTCTTCCAGGCCGGTGCGGGTGATGGCCAAGTTGTCGGCTCCTCCGTGGTGAGCGGGCAACCGATGTCACGCCGCGGGTGTGGTGACGTGGTTAGGCTCGCCAGCCGCAGCAGGCAGCCCGCTTTGCAAGGACCGGAACGGAAAGGTCTTCCAGGAAGGTGCACCGGCTGGCCGGGCCCCGGCGCAAGCCGCCGTGCCATACCCCAGGAAGCCGCGCCCTCGCTGTGGCGCCTGCCCACCTGCTGCTCCTGCCAAGGGCAGCAACGATGGGCAGCGCCGTTATCATCATGCCTGTTGCATGCACCACCAAGCAGGCAAGCTGATAAGTTGATGGCGGCTATCGGTCGGACTGCTGTTCTCCCTGGCCTGCCTTATCAAGGTCGCTACGAGCATCACGGATGATTGCCCAGGCGGATTGCAGGAACAGCCCGGCGATGACGAACGCCACGGCGAGGTCTGGCCACGCAGTTTCGGTCCACCAGACCAGGCCCGCCGCGACCACCACGGCCAGGTTGCCGATGGCATCGTTGCGACTGAACAGCCAGACGGCCCGGACGTTGGCGTCGCCCTCGCGGTGCGGCATGAGGACCGCTGCGGAGGCCACGTTCACCACCAGCGCGACGGCGCCGAAGAGGCCCATGAGCTCGGCCTCGGGCTGGTTCAGCACCAGCACCCGATAGCCGGTGGTGGCGAGCACGCCCACGCCAAGCACGGCAAGAAACAGGCCCTGAATGAGGGCGGAGCGGGCACGCCAGGCGAGGCTCCAGCCGATCGCCAGCAGGCCAAGGAAGCTGATTAGGCCATCGCCGAGGAAGTCGAGGGCGTCCGCCTTGAGCGCCTGGCTGCCGGAGATGAAGCCGCCGACCATCTCCACCAGGCCATAACCGACATTGAGGCCGACCACGATCCAGAGCGCCCGGCGGTAGGCGGGCGTGATGTGGGCGAGGTCCTTGGGCAGGTCGTCGTCGTCGCTCATCCGATGCTCCCGAGCCAAGACCGTACCGATACGTTCAGGGGGTGCCGGATCTGAAATAGCGGACCGGCGCGGCGCCCATGGCCATCAAGATGTCGCGTGCTACGAGGTGACGGGCGCCTTTCGTACATTGGAAAGACCTCAGCACCGCCACCCAGATGCACGGCCCAAGATGACCGTGAGCTCAATGCTGGGATCGCTGGCCGCTTCGGAGAGGCCGTCCAAAACCGGCCGATCATTCTGCGTCCATCGCCCTGGCAGCGCTCGTTCGAAAGCGGTCAATCGGCAGCTTCAGGTATGAGGTGCCATTCGCTTCCGGCTTCGGCAGACGTCCGCCGCGGAGGTTCACTTGCAATGCAAAGAGCATCATCGCTGGCAGAGGAAGCGTTCGATCACGTTCCTCCCGCAGCCGAACGAACCCGTCCTCTCCGCCGCTGTCCCGTAGGTGAATGTTGGTTGCCCGCTGCTCCGCTACGGTGGACTCCCAACGCGGTTCGCGCCCGCCCGGACGGTAATCGTGGCCGGTGAAGAGGCGTGTCGTCGGTGGCAACGCGAGGATGCTCTGGATGCTGCGGTACAAGGCCCGCGCGTTACCACCAGGGAAGTCGGCTCGTGCCGTGCCCGCATCCGGCATGAAGAGGGTGTCATGCACGAACGCGGCGTCGCCAACGACGTAGGTGACCGAGGCCGCGGTGTGGCCTGGGGAAAAAATCACCCTCACTTCCGAGGCGCCAAGATTGAAGCAGTGACCATCTGCAAACATGTGGTCCCAATAGTCGCGGCCACCGACCTCGAGATCGGGGATGTTATAGATGTCCGACCAGATCGCCTGAACTGCGAGGGTCTGTTCGCCAATGCCTGTTGGCACGCCAAGGCGCTCGCCCAGGTAGGCGACGGCAGAAAGGTGGTCAGCATGCGGGTGGGTGTCGAGCACCCATTCCGGGATCAGTCCGCGCTCCCGGATATGGGTGGCAATCTCGTCGGCTGGCTGGGTCGCAAGGCTGCATGAATTGCGGTCGAAGCTTAACAAGGGATCGATAACCGCGCATTTCTTTGTTTGCGGATCCGCCACGACGTAGGAGACGCTTCCGGTCTGATCATCGTAAAAGCCCCGTACGATCGGCTGAGACGGCATTCTGTTCTCCCTGTTTTTGCGCGGTGTCGCGGAAGCCGCGATGGTGGCCACCTTGGGACACCGAGCACGATGTCTTTCGGCAAGGGCGCACCCGGCGAGGGCCGAGGAGCGCTAAACCCAGCCGGGCGGAGTTGCATGCTTCGCGGTGTGGCTGACGGCGTATTAGGCGCGCTTCTTAGAATCCGCGGCGCCGCTCATCCGATGCTCCCGAGCCAGGGGAAGAGTTGGAGCATCAGGATGGCGAAGTCAGTCAGGTGGCCGGTAATCATTGCCACCCCCATCGCCACCATGATGCCACCCGCCACGATCTGAAGAACGCGCCCGACGCGTCGCAGGCTGCGGAACGGGCCGCGTAGAAAGGCGTCGGCGAAGGCGGCCACCAGCAGGAAGGGCACGCCCAGCCCGGCCGCATAGGCGGCCAGGAGCATGATGCCGAGGTGGCTGATTTCGCTGGTGGCGGTCAGCGCCAGGATGGCGCCCAGCACCGGACCGATGCAGGGCGTCCAGCCGAAGGCAAAGGCCAGCCCGAGCACGTAGGCGGAGAGCGGCGTGCCGCCGCTGAGAGTCGGCATGAAGCGGAGGTCGCGTTGTAACGGCATCAATCGCAGAACACCCGCAGTCATCAGGCCGAACAGGATAACGACCACCCCGCCCACGATCCCAGCCTCGTAGCGGTAGCGCAGCAGGGCTTGGCTCAGCGCCGAGGCGCCCGCGCCCATCGCCACGAAGACGGTCGCGAAGCCCAGGACGAAGCAGAGGCCGAGGCCGACCGTGGCGAGGCGATCCGGCGCGGTGCGCTCGGCGGCGACCGAGCGCCCGGCGACATAAGAGACGTAGCCGGGCACCAGCGGCAGCACGCAGGGCGAGAGGAAGGAAACCATCCCCGCCAGGAAAGCGGTCAGGAGGCCGGACATCTGGAGGAGCGGGTTCACGCCGGTCCCGCCCTCAGGGTCGCGCCACGGAGGTCGGCGCGCCCGCCGGTTCGCGCCGCCCGCTGACGAGGAGCAGGAGCGCAACGCCGACGAAGATCGCGCTGTCGGCGAGGTTGAAGGCGGGCCAGTGGTAGCCAGCCACGTGGAAGTCCAGGAAGTCCGTCACGGCGCCGTGCCGCAGCCGGTCGACGACGTTTCCCAGGGCGCCACCGACGATGAACCCGATCGAAGCCGCCATCCCGGGGCGCCGGTCGCGCGTCGTCCAGACGACGAGGCCTGCGATGACGGCGAGCGCGAGGGAGGACAGGAGCCAGGGCGTCGCGGGGTGGTCCGCCGACAGCAGGCCGAAGCTGACGCCCCGGTTCCATGCCAGCACCAGGTTGAAGAACGGGGTGACGGGGATGACGCGGGGCGGATCCATGAGATGGGCCAGCACCCACCACTTCGTCGCCTGGTCCAGCGCGAAGGCCAGCGCGGCCGTCCCCGCGCCCCAGGTCCAGGCGAGCCGCGCCCTAAGCAGGCCCTCAGCCATGCGCCATGCCCTTGAAGCGGTACCCGAGCAGGCGCATGGCGTTGAGGGTCACCAGCACCGTGGCGCCGGTGTCGGCCAGCACGGCGGGCCAGAGGCCGGTGATGCCGACCACCGTCGTCACCAGGAAGACCGCCTTGAGGCCGAGGGCGATGGCCACGTTCTGGTGGATGTTGGCCAGAGTCGCGCGCGACAGCCCGACCAGGGCGGCCACGTCCACGACACGGCTGTTCAGCAGCGCCGCGTCGGCGGTCTCCAAGGCCACGTCGGTCCCGCCACCCATGGCGATGCCGACCGAGGCGGCGGCGAGCGCGGGCGCGTCGTTGATGCCGTCGCCGACCATGGCCACGGGCGCCTTTGCCTTGAGGGCGCCGATCTCGCGCAGCTTGTCCTCCGGCAGCAGCCCCGCCTTCACCTTGAGGCCGAGCGCTCCGGCGATGGCCTGACCCGTGCGGACGTTGTCGCCGGTCAGCATGACGGCCTCGACGCCGAGGGCGTCGAGCGCCCGGATGCCCGCGGCCGCGTCCGGCCGGGGCTCGTCGCGCACCGCGACCAGGCCAGTGGGCGCGCCGTCCACAGAGACGACGACCACGGTCTTTCCTTGATTCTCCCACTCGGCGACCGTCCGCGTTGCGTCAGCCGTGAGCGGCGCCTGAGCGGCAGCGTGGGTGGGTGAGCCGACCGTCACGCGCTTGCCGGTCACGACGGCTTCGACGGCCTTGCCGGGGATGGCGCGGGACTCCTTGGCCGGGCGGAGCGGGATGCCGTCCGCGTCCGCCCGCTCCAGGATGGCGCGGCCGAGCGGATGGCTGGAGCCGTTCTCCACCGCGGCGGCGAGGCCAAGCATCGTGCGTTCCGAGCCAGACAGGGCGAGGAGGTCGGTCACGCGCGGGCGTCCCTCGGTCAGGGTGCCGGTCTTGTCGAAGGCGACGGCGCGGATCCGGCCGATGGTCTCCAGGGCGCCGCCGCCTTTCACCAGCAGGCCCCGCCGGGTGCCGACGGCGAGGCCGGAGGCGATGGCCGCGGGCGTCGAGAGGACGAGGGCGCAGGGGCAGGCGACCAGCAGCAGCGCCAGGCCGCGGTAGATCCAGGTGTCCCAGTCCGCGCCGACGATAAGCGGCGGCGCGACGACAACCAGGGCCGCCACGGCAACTGCGATCGGCGTGTAGATGGCCGAGAACCGCTCGATGAAGCGGGCGGTCGGCGCCTTGGCGTCCTGCGCCTCCTCCACCAGGCGGATGATGCGGGCGATTGTGTTGTCGGAGGCAGGCTTCGTCACCCGGACCTGGAGCGCACCGGAGGCATTGATGCTGCCCGCGAAGACAGGGGCGCCCTCCGCCTTGGGAACGGGGATAGACTCACCGGTCACCGGGCTCTCGTCGACCTCGGATTCGCCCTCGGCCACATCGCCGTCGGCGGAGACGCGGTCACCCGGGCGGACCAGGACGAGGTCGCCGACCTTGAGGCTGGCGGCGGGCACCTCCCGTGCCGTGCCGTCTTCGATGCGCAGCGCGGTCCTCGGCACCAGGGCGCCGAGCGCCTCGATCCCCGCGCGGGCGCGCCCGGCCGCGATGCCCTCCAGGAGTTCGCCGACAGTGAACAGGAACACCACCACGGCCGCCTCGGAGGTTGCTCCGATGGCGATGGCGCCGACAGTGGCGATCGACATCAGCATCTCGATGCTGAAGGGCGAACCGGCGCGCGCCGCGGCGATGGCCTTCCTGCCGAAAAAGACGAGCCCGATCAGGGCGGCGGGTACGTAGGCCCAGTGGTCCAGCGACGGGACGGCGAGCGAAGCGGCGAACCCGGCCACCATGAGGGCGCCGATCGCCGCGGCAAGCCGCGCCTTCTTCCCCTTCCACCAGGGCTGGCGTGGGCGAACGAGCGGTACGTCGGCGGCGACCGCGCCAGGCTCGCCCGCGACCACCCGCGGCGCCTCGACCGGGGCGACGCCGTAGCCGAGCTTGCGGATCCCCTCCTCGACGGACGAACGCGGGGTCGCCGCCTCGTCCAGCCGGAAGGCCAGGACCTGGCTGTGGTAGTTGACCCGGATGTCCTCGGCCCCGCCGAAGCGGCCAACGGCAGTTTCGATCTTCGAGGCGCAGGACGGGCAGTCCATGCCCTCCACGTGGTATCGCAGGGCCGCCCTGGACTTGGGGGCTAGTTGAGCCGTTCCGCCGTCAGCCATGGCTGTCATCCTGTTCCTGTTGGTTACGCCAGGGCCGCGACACCGTAGCCCAGACCGCGGATCTTCTCCTCGACGGCCGAGCGTGGCGTGGTCGCCTCATTCAGGCGGAACTCCAGGGTCTGCGTCTTGTAGTTGACCTGGATGTCCTCGGCGCCGCCGATCTGCTCGACCGCACCCTCGATCTTCAGGGCGCAGCCGGAGCAATCCATGCCCTCCACCCGGTAACGCAGGTCGACCGATGTTCCTGCTGCCGTGTCACCATTCGCCATCGCTTGCCTCCTTCGCAGGTGGGTCCCCGCTGGTTGCGGGGAACTGATGACGTCTTATATAGACCCTGTAGTCGCTACAGGGTCAAGGTGATGTCTTTGGAGAACTTGCTGAACATCGGCGCTCTCGCCAGGGCGACCGGGACGAAGGTGGAAACCATTCGCTGGTATGAGCGTGTGGGGCTGCTCCCGGCCCCGGCCCGCAGCGCCGGGAACTACCGGACCTACGGCGAGGCCCACCTTGGCCGCCTGAGCTTCATCCGGCGTGCGCGGGACCTCGGCTTCTCGCTGGATCAGATCCGCACACTGCTC
The DNA here is from genome assembly GCF_054073225.1 of Teichococcus aerofrigidensis. Classification (NCBI taxonomy): domain Bacteria; kingdom Pseudomonadati; phylum Pseudomonadota; class Alphaproteobacteria; order Acetobacterales; family Roseomonadaceae; genus Roseomonas; species Teichococcus aerofrigidensis. Next base: position 87,704 of record NZ_JBSXMU010000001.1, on the reverse strand, counting down.
GACTTGGCCGAGGACCGCGAGCGCTCCTGCGACGCGGTGGACGTCATCGCCAGCGAGCACCTGGAGGATGTGGACCGGAAGATTGCCGACCTCCAGGCACTGCGCCGCGAACTGGATTCCCTCATCGGACAGTGCCGCCACGGCAAGGTGGCGGAGTGCCGCATCATCGAAGCCCTCGGTCCCAGCACTGGCGCCTGACCGTTCACACGGCTCTTCCCAGCCGTGTCCACTCCGGGCCGTTTCAGCGGTTGCCCGCCGGAACGGCCATGATCTTAGGCGCGGATCAGGCTCACCGTGTCACCGTTCGGGTCCTCGGGCGCCGGGGCCGGAGGCTGGCCCTGGGCAGGACGCGGCGCCGAGCGGGCTTTGTTGCTGACATAGGCGAGCCCCGTGCGCCGATCCACGGCCACGGTGTTCGGGTGCGTGCCGGTCTGCAGGCTCGCCAGCACGGTCAGCGCGCGCGTGTCCACCAGGCTGACCGTGCCAGCCCCACGGTTGGTGACATAGGCCAGCGCACCGTCGGTCGAGAAGGTGACGGCCAGCGCGCCCGCACCTGTCTCCAGCACCTTGACCGGCTGGCCGGACGCGGCATCCAGCACGGCCAGTTGGCCGCTCTTCTGGTTGGTGCAGAACAGGCGCCCGCTGGCGGCGTGGAAGGCCAAGTTGATTGGCCCGTCCCCGCCGGAGGCGAAGCGGCGCACCCCGGCGCGGCGGGCAAGGCTCACTTCCACCACCTCGTTCGTCTGCAAGGCGGCCACGAAGACCCGGTCTCCCGCAGGGTCATGGGTAAGGCCCGAGATACCCCCTTCCAGCCCTTCCGTGATGACGCTGGCGAGGGTGTTGGCAGCCGTGTCCACCACCCACACGGCGCTCGGCTTCTCCCGGAAGCCGAAGTTGGAGACGAAGGCGCGGTTGCGCGCCTCGTCCACGACGACCTGCCGCGGATGGTTGTTCTCGCCCTCGCCGATCTCCGTCTTGACCTTGCCGGTGCGGAGGTCAATGGCGAGCACCCTGCCTTTGCGCGTGCCGGTGCCGAACAGCATGCCGGTGCTGTCGTTCACGCCGAGGCCGAAAGCTGTGTTCGCGCCGAGCTCGATGGTGGAGCGGACCTCCAGGGTACGCGGATCCAGGCCAAGGATCTTGGCGTCGTCGGCGCCGCGCGGGCCGGTGCTCGCCACATGCACAAGGCCTGTGGTGGTGCTGACAACCAGTTCGCAGAGGCCGGGCGCCAGCTTCACGCTCTTCTCCACCGCGGCGGCACGCGCCGGTGCAGTCCGCAGGGCAAAGCCAGCCGCGCCGAGCAGCGCGAGCGCGTGGCGGCGGCGAAGCGTGGGCATGGCGGGATAGGTGACGGAGTTCGTGTTTGTCATGGCGGGCCTTTCCCGGTGGACGGGTAGCTGAGATTAACTCTCGTTAACAATAACGCGCCGCACCAACAATCCTGTCAGCTACCTGAGCCCGGCCTTCTCGTGGGCTTGGTGTCAGTGGAAACGTCTTTATCCGTTCACGAGCAGAGGTTGTCCTCTCTTGCCTACTGTCCGCACGAGAGCTCCAGCGCCTATCCGACGGCGCCCGAGAGCTTAGCCAAGTCCGCCTTGGCCTGCTTCTCCGCCCGCTCCTTGCGCTCGCTGTAGCGGTCGGTCAGGTGGCTCGAAATGTCACGAGTCAGCAGGGTGAACTTCACCAGTTCCTCCATGACGTCGACGACGCGGTCATAGAGCGGCCCCGGCAGCATGCGTCCCGCCTCGTCGAACTGCTCATGCGCTTTGGGCACGGAGGATTGGTTGGGGATGGTGATCATCCGCATCCAGCGCCCGAGCAGGCGCAGGGTGTTGACGCTGTTGAAGCTCTGGCTGCCGCCGGAGACCTGCATCACCGCCAGCATGCGCCCCTGGGTCGGACGGACGCCGCGGCTCTCCAGCGGCAGCCAGTCGATCTGGTTCTTCAGGATGCCGGTGACGGCGCCGTGCCGCTCCGGGCTGCACCAAACCTGGCCCTCGGACCACAGGGACAACTCTCGGAGTTCCGCCACCTTGGGGTGGTCGGCGGGTACGCTGTCGACCACCGGCAGGTCGCGGGGGTCGAAGACCCGCGTCTCGGCGCCGAGGCGGCGGAGGATGCGCACGGCCTCCAGCGTCAGGAACCGGCTGTAGGACCGCTCCCGCAGCGAGCCGTAGAGCAGCAGGATGCGCGGTGGGTGCGTGCTGGCGCCGGGAATGCCGAGCCGGGTGAGATTCGGCATCTGCAGATGGTCGTCGGCAACGTTGGGCAGCGTGAGGTCGAGGTCGGATGGCATTAGGGTCTCCCCGTCGTCAGGAACGGACGGATGGCGCGCTTGGTCGTGTTGCTCACGGCGTACCCACCACGGGCAGCCAAAGCGCCAGGGCGGCCAGCACGGCCAGAAGCACCGGAGGCGTGATGACGAGGCCGACCTTCATGTATTGCCCCCAGGTGATGGTAGTGCCCTTGCGCGACAGCACATGCAGCCAGAGCAACGTCGCCAGGCTGCCGATGGGGGTGAATTTGGGCCCCAGGTCGCAGCCGATGACGTTGGCGTAGACCATCGCCTCGCGGATGGCGAGCGGGATGCCCCGCGCCTGCTCGATAGCCAGGGCGCCCACCAGCACGCTCGGCATGTTGTTCATCACGGAGGAGATCAGCGCGGCGCCGACGCCCGTGCCGATGGTGGCGGCCCAGAGGCCATGCCCGGCCAGCCATTCCAGTGCGCCAGCCAGATGGTCCGTCAGCCCGGCGTTCCGCAGGCCATAGACCACCAGGTACATGCCGAGCGAAAACACGACGATCTGCCAGGGAGCCTCGCCTAGTACCTTGCGGATGGAGACAAGGGCGCCCTGCCCTCCCCGGTGCCAGCGCCCGGCCAGCACCAGCAGGAGGAGCGCTGCGGCGCCGGTCACGGCCGCCACCGGCACGCCGAGCGGTGCCAGGACGAAATAGGCCAGCAGCAGCACCGCAAGCAGCGGAAAGGCCGCCCGGAAGACGAGGTGGTCGCGGATGGCGGCGCCGGGCCGCTCCAGTCGGTCCAACGCATAGCTCGCGGGCACCTGGCGGCCATAGTAGGCCCAGAGCACGCCGAGTGTTGCCACCAGCGCCACCAGGTTCACCGGCACCATCACCGCCGCATAGCGGTCGAAGCCGATGCCGAAATAGTTGGCCGAGACGATGTTGACGAGGTTGGAGATCACCAGCGGCAGGCTGGTGGTGTCGGCCACGAAGCCGCAGGCGACGATAAAGGCGAGCGTGGCGCCTGCGGAGAAGTTCAGCCGCAGCAGGATGGCCATGACGATGGGCGTCAGCAGCAGGGCGGCGCCGTCATTGGCGAAGAAGGCAGCGATGAGCGCGCCCAGCACCACGACAAGCGGAAACAGCCGCCGCCCGTTTCCGCCGCCCCAGCGCGCCACGTGCAGCGCGGCCCACTGGAAGAACCCGGCCTCGTCCAGCAGAAGCGAGATGATGATCAGCGCCACGAAGGTGAAGGTGGCGTCCCAGACGATGTCCCAGACCACAGGGACATCGGCCCAGCCGATGACGCCCGTCAGGAGCGCCAGCACGGCGCCGCCCATGGCGCTCCAGCCGATGCCGATACCGCGTGGCTGCCAGATGACCAGGACGAGAGTGAGGACGAAGATGGCCAGGGCCAGCATGAAGGGCGTGTTCTCTCGGGCGTCAGGGCGCGCCGGACCATCCGCTGTCAGCGATGGTCAGCGGCTTGGCTCGTCGGTCCCCGGAATGGGAGGGCGCGGGCGCCCGACTCAGATCAGGCGGTGGCCCGGTTCACCGACGACCTTCTCGCCGTCCTCCTTGGTGAAGGCGCCCTGCTGCGGGTTCGGCAGGATGTCGAGCACCGCCTCGGACGGCCTGCACAGCTTCGCGCCGAGCGGTGTCACCACGATGGGACGGTTGATGAGGATGGGGTGCGCCACCATGGCGTCGAGCAACTGGTCATCGGTCAGGGACGGATCACCAAGGCCAAGCTCTTCGTAGGGCGTGCCCTTCTGGCGCAGGACGTCGCGCACCGGGACGCCCATGCGCCGGATGAGGTCGGCCAGCACCTCCCGCGTCGGCGGCGTCTTCAGGTACTCGATAACCTTCGGCTCCTCGCCGCTGTTGCGGATGAGGGCCAGCGTATTGCGGGACGTCCCGCAAGCCGGGTTGTGGTAGATGGTGACGTCGCTCATGGGGTGGCCTTCTCGGGCGGGCAGCAGGGAAGCAGGTCGGCGACCAGGGGCTGGCACAGGTCGGCGCGTCCGCCGCAGCAGTCCTTGACGAGGAACAGCATCATCTCCCGCAGGCGCTCGGCATCGGCCCGGTAGACGATGGACCGGCTGTGGCGCTCGGAACGAAGCAGGCCAGCGCGCGTCAGCACCGCCAGGTGCGTGGACATCGTGTTTTGGGGAACCTCGAGCTGTCGGGCGACCTCGCCCGCAGGCAGGCCCTCGGGCTCATGGCGCACCAGCAACCGGAAGGTCTCCAGCCGGGTCGACTGTGACAGGGCGCCAAGGCACGCGAGGGCGTCTTCCGATTCCATATATCGAGTATCGCCGATATGTTGGCGCAGTCAAGCTCATGCGGAGTGCTTCGCCGCATGAAGCAGGTGTCTGCTTCCCAGGCGAGCCTACCCCGGAAGCGGCCTGTCCGTGCCCGGCCAGACCCGGCCATGACGGCTGTGCGCCCACAGCAGCCGGACCTTCAGTGCAAGCCACTTCCCAGAAACCGACATGGCTCACCCTGACCGGCACGAACGCCTTCGGGGCGGAGGGACGGCGCTCCAGGACGATGAGCGGGAAGTGCCGCCACTCAAGCATGTCGCCACGCCGGAGCCACCGAGCGCCACGCCCCAGGCCCAACGGAGCCATGGTGCTCGCGTGGTTCTCCTGGGGAGGCAGACGCAGTTCAAGCAAGGACCACAGGTACCCGCGTTCATACGGGTTTAAGGGGGATTACTTGCGCTTGGGGGCCTCACCTCTTGACGCTGAGGCTAACTGAACATACCTTCAGACTGCACTTGGAACGCTGGTTTGAGCCACTTGGTTCAATCCTAACGGGTGCCCCAGCCTGTGGAAGCAGGTATCTGCGGCACTATCGCGGATCAAATTGGGTATCTATTTACACGGAAGTGTTGCGGAGGGGTCAGGCCGACGGGTCTGGCCCCAAAGCTTTTTCGGGCTATCTGACGCCGTAGAGCTGTCCCGTCTGACGCGTCCTATGAGCAATGTACGCGAAGTTCTCCTCTCTCCCGCCCTTTATCGGGTCGCCGGTGAGGTAAGACGTTTCCACGCTAGCGATAGCGCAGCCGTTGGGCGGGCCAGGCATGAACTTCAGGAAAACGATCCAAGTGTGCGAAATGCCAGGCAGCTTTGTGTGGAGTACCCACTGATAGTTGTTGATGGGCGCCAAGCGCCCGCTCATGGCGCTTCTCAACGTTTCCTTCAGGTTCCGGCTGGCAAACCAGCGAACTGGACACAGGCGCCGCCTCTCTTCCGGCCGCTCGCTTTCAACCACAAGGTCTCCCAAGCCAAGCCTTGTCGAATCCTTGTCCGTGCAGCAGTGATAGCTGAACTTGAAGCAAATGGGCATCCGAACCTTCTCACTGCCCGCCGAACCTTCAGGGCCGGGTGAGCCGGGCGCCAAGATGGTGGTGTTCCATGGCTGGAGATGGGTCAGGTCGTAGACCCCTCCATCGTATCTCGGCTGGCTCTGCCAATAAGGCATAGGCTGCGACAAGGTGCGCTCCGTCGACGACGTTTCCCTAAACCCTCGGGCAAACGGCGCCTGACAGCAGGGACTCAGCCGTTATCAGCAAAGCCAGCGGCCTTGCACCTTGGTCGGAAGACGAACTTGGCCGCGGAAAATACACGACGGAATCGTCACTACAAGTTGATATCTGAGCCTCCTCCACTTTCAGGGGGGGTGCCTGAACAGAGCCTACCGCCAGGCTGGCTGCACCCAGATTGTCGAGGTTCAGGGATTGGGTGGGCAGGTCGCTTCCTGGATCAACCCCGCCTTAGCCCGGTCACCTGTAGCGCGATCTGTCCCCCTCACGGTGAAGGTTTGAGTGGCAGGCTGGACACCGTGCCGCTGTGGGCAGGCCCATGTCACGAACCGCGCTGCGCTCCCTCACCTGAAATATCTTGTCACACTTGGGCAATCTCGGGCTCGCACTCGGAGGCCATCTTGGCCGCATCGAGTTCACGCGGCAGGCCACCGACCTGCCCCTGCTTGCACAGACCGGGGAAGCTCACCGATGCGCCTTGCCACCTCCATCGCGGCCGCCATCCTGGCCGCCATCGCTGCGGCCCAGATTCAGCCTGCCTCTGCGGACTCGGCCTACCAGGCATTCGGCACCCGTGGCCGTGCCCAGGACGTCAGGCGGACGATCGACATCGTCATGCGGGACAACAGCTACCAGCCGCAGCGCATCCAGGTCCGGGCCGGGGAGACCGTCCGCTTCCGGGTGCGCAACGCTGGCGAGCTCCTGCACGAGTTCAACATCGGCACCGCCGTCATGCACCAGCAGCACCAGCGCGAGATGCGGGCCATGTTCGACAGCGGCATGATGTCGGCGACCAGCAAGGATGCCATGGCTGGCATGGACCACTCCAGGATGCCGGGCATGAACCATGGCGCCATGGGACACGGCGGCATGGATCACGGCGCGATGCGCCACGATGACCCGAACGCCGTTCTGGTCGACCCCGGCAAGACGGGGGAGATGGTCTTCAAGTTCACCAGGGCCACCAGCCTGGAGTTCGCCTGCAACATCCCGGGCCACTACGAGTCCGGAATGGTGGGCAACGTCACCTTCTCGCGCTGACCGGCAAGACCAGCCCGCAGTGGACGTGGCCAAGGGGACCGAACGATGACCAATGACAAGCTGAGCAGGCGGCGGGCCCTGGGCCTCGGGGTCGCCGCCCTGGCGTTCCCGGCCGCGCCCGGCGCCTTGGCGCAGCCCGCCGTCGGCCGGGCGATGCCGCGCGAGTTCAACCTGACCCTGTCGCACGTGACGGCCAACATCACCGGGCGCCGCCGCCCGGCAATGTCCATCAACGGGCAGATCCCGGGTCCCGTCCTGCGCTTCCGCGAGGGCGAGGAGGTGGTGATCAACGTCACCAACCGGCTGCGCGAGCACACCTCGATCCACTGGCACGGCCTGATCCTGCCGAGCGGCCAGGACGGCGTGCCGGGCATCAGCGACGGCTTCCAGGGCATCGACGCGGGCGGGACGCACCAGTACCGCTTCCCGCTCGTCCAGGCTGGCACCTACTGGTACCACAGCCATTCGGGCGTGCAGGAGCAGTCCGGCATCTACGGCTCCATCGTCATCGACCCCGCGACGCCGGAACCCTTCGGCTACGACCGCGACTACATCGTCCAGTTGTCGGACTGGACGGACGAGACGCCGAGCCACGTCATCGCCAACCTCAAGCGCGATCCCGGCTACTACAACTACAACAAGCGCACCCTGGCCAGCCTGGTCGGCGAGCTCCGCCGCGCGCCGGACGGCGCCGCGCGCTCGGCCATCGTCTCCGACCGCATCATGTGGGGCGACATGCGGATGGACCCGACCGACATCGAGGATGTCGGCGGCTACACCTATCTGGTCAACGGCCACACCCCGGCACAGAACTTCACCTCACTGTTCCGGCCGGGCGAGACGGTCCGCCTGCGCTTCATCAACAGCGGCGCCATGACGCATTTCGACGTGCGCATCCCCGGGCTCGAGATGACCGTGGTCCAGGCGCACGGCAACAACGTCCGCCCCGTCGCTGTGGACGAGTTCCGCATCGCCCCGGCCGAGACCTTCGACGTGCTGGTGCGTCCCCGCGACGGGCGCCAGTACCAAGTGCTGGCGGAATCCATGGGCCGCCAGGGCTTCGCGCAGTTCAGCCTGGCCACGCGGGAAGGCCTGCCCGCCCTGCCGCTGCCGCCGCACCGCCCGCGCCCTGTCCTGACCATGGCCGACATGGGCATGAACTACGGGCCCAGCGGCCTCGACCGCGGCACGCCGCTGCCGGAGGTGGACGCGCCTGGCCATGTCGCGCCGATGGACATGGGTGGCATGGACCACTCCTCCATGCAGGTGCCCGCCGGGGGCTCCGCGGGCATGCAGCAAGGTTCCATGGGCGGCATGAACCATGGAAGCATGGCGGGGATGGAACACTCGAGCATGGCCGGGATGAACCATGCCGGGATGGCTGACATGAACCATGGCGCCATGGGCGGCATGCCGGGCATGGACCACAGCAGCATGCCCGGCAGGAACCATGGTTCGACGGGCGCCGGTGCGACGGGCGGCATGGACCACGGTGCCATGGGCCATGGCGGCATGGCGATGCCGGACCCCCTGGTGAACGACGTCGGCGCCCTGCCGGGCGCCCGCGTGCTGTCCTACCGCGACCTGCGGGCCGCCAAGCCGCTCTACCCGGTGCGCGAGCCCACCCGCGTCATCGAGATCCGGCTGACCGGCAACATGGAACGGTACTTCTGGTCCATCAACGGCAACAGCTTCAGCCAGGCGCAGCCCATCCAACTCCATCTCGGCGAGCGGGCCCGCTTCCGCTTCGTCAACGAGACCATGATGAACCACCCGATGCACCTGCACGGCATGTGGATGATCCCGCAGGTCGGCAACGGGGCCGAGAACCCCTTGCTGCACACGGTCAACATCAAGCCCGGCTCGACGGTCGATGTCGACATCGAAGCGGATGCGCCCGGCGGCTGGGCCTTCCACTGCCACATGCTCTACCACATGGAGACCGGGATGATGCGCAAGGTGTCGGTCGTCGCGGCGCGGCAGTCGGTCTCGGCGCGGTGATGGCCATGAAGACCAAGAGCATCCAGACCGCCGCCGCCCTGGCCGTCCTGAGCTTGGCCGCCCTCCAGGCCGCACCGGCGTACGCGCAGGCGATGCAGCACAGCACGGAGCCCCCGTTCAGCCACGAGGTGTTCACCGGCGCCGTGCTGTTCGAGAAGCTGGAGTACGGCTGGGGGCTGGACGGCCCCAACATCGGCCGCTGGGACGGGCAGGCTTGGTATGGCGGCGACGTCAACCGGGTTTGGCTGAAGACCGAGGGCGAGATGGCGCGGAACGGCCGGGTCGAGAGTGCCGAGATCCAACTGCTCTACTCGCGCCTGGTCGGCTACTACTGGGACTTCCAGGCCGGTGTCCGCTACGACATACGTCCCCAGCCGGACCGCTTCTACGGCGTCATCGGCCTGCAAGGGCTGGCGCCCGGCATGTTCGAGGTCGACCTCCAGGGTTTTGTCAGCGAGCGCGGCGACCTGTCGGCACGCGCGGAGGTGTCCTACGACGCCTACATCACGCAGCGCCTGGTGCTCCAGCCCAACATCGAGGCCAATTTCGCGCTCCAGAAGGTGCCCGAACTTCACGTCGGCAGCGGCATCAACGACGTCGAGGCCGGGCTGCGCCTGCGCTACGAGGTCACCCGTGAGATCTCACCGTATATCGGCGTCGGCTACGAGCGGAAGCTCGGCGACACGGCTCGGTACGCGCGCAACGAAGGCGAGGATGTCGGCGGCTGGACCTTCATGACCGGCATCCGTCTGTTCTTCTGAGGCCAACCATGATGATCCGCACGACCCTCGCCGCGCTGCTGATGATGACCGGGACGGCCGCCGCCGCGGATCCCGCCGTGACAGTCCGGGAGCTGAACCGGGGACCCGCGGCAGGCGACACCTTCGCCTACGACCCCGCCCTGGTGCGGGTCCCGGTGGGCGGCTCCGTCCGCTTCGAGCCCACCGACAAGGGTCACAACGTCGCCGCCATTCAGTCGCTTTGGCCTGCGGGCGCGCCGCCGCTCACCGTGCCGTTCAACAGCGAGGCAACGGTGACCTTCGAGCGGCCCGGCGTTTACCCCGTGCAATGCACACCCCACACTGGGTTGGGCATGGTGGCCCTGATTGTGGTGGGAGACGCTGACATGACCGAGTTCGCAGCGAAAGCTGCATCGGCCCCTGGCCTGGCGCCGAGGGCGCGGGCGAAGCTGGGTGTCCTCGCCGGTGCCGCCGGTCAGTCCTGACAGCGAGCGGGAGGGCCGGGGCAGTACGCTCCCCCTCGAGGCCCACATCCTCGTCGTCGAGGATGACGGGGAGATGCGCACGCTCATCGCCAAGCTCCTGCGCCAGAACGGCTTCCGGGTGACGGGCGCGCGGAACGGCGCGGAGATGTGGGACACCATGTCGCTGTCCCCAGTGGACCTCGTGCTGCTGGACGTGATGCTGCCGGGTCAATCGGGACTCGACCTGTGCCGGATGCTCCGCGCCAAATCGGAGGTCCCGATCATCATGGTGACCGCCCGCGGCGAGGAAACCGACCGGGTCGTGGGCCTCGAGCTCGGCGCCGATGACTACCTCCCCAAGCCATTCAGCCGTCCGGAACTCCTGGCCCGCATCCGGGCCGTCCTGCGACGTGCCCAGGGCGGTCCAGCCCGCACGGGAATGGTCACCGGCGACCGCATGGTGTTCTCCGACTGGGTGCTGGATACGCGAAGGCGCGAACTGGCGGCGCCCGACGGCTCGGCGGTCGACCTGTCCAGCGGCGAGTACGACCTGCTGCTGGCCTTCTGTGAGCACCCGCAGCGCGTCCTGTCGCGGGACCAGTTGCTGGACCTCGCCCGCAACCGCATCTCGGACAGCATCGACCGTTCGGTGGACGTGATGGTCAGCCGCCTCCGCCGCAAGCTGGAACCGCTGCCGGACAGCCCCGCCATCATCAAGACGGTCCGGGGCGCCGGGTACATGTTCGTGCCAGCGGTGACGCGCCAATGAGGCGGCTGCTGCCCAGCACTTTGGCTGGCCGCATCATCCTGGTGCTGCTGGTCGGCCTGATGGCCTTCCATGTCGGCAGCTTGTGGCTGCACCAGACTGGCAGCGACATCCTCCTTGGCAGCACGCAGCAGAAGGTGACCAGCGAGCGGGTCGGCGCCGCCGCCCGCGCTGTCGGCATGGTGCCGCCGCATGCCCGCGGTGCCGTGGCGCAGGCCTTGTCTTCACCGGGGTTCCAGGTGCGCTGGCAGGCAGGCCCCGCCACAGGGGCCATTGGCATCCAGGACCTCCCCCATACGGGCCATCTGGAGGCTGAAGGCGCGGTCAGCCTGCCGGACGGCAGCCATCTCTGGTACCACGCCGACCCGCTGCAAGCGCAGCCGGAGCATGCGACGCTGCTCTCCACCACTGCCATGGCCCTGGGCATCCTGGTGTTGGGGCTGCTGGTGGTGCGCCTCATCGCGCGGCCGTTGCGGGAACTTTCAAATGCGGCCGACCGCATCGGCAGGCCCGGGCAGACGGTCACCGTGCCCGAGGAGGGACCTCGCGAGGTCCGGCAGGCGGCGCAGGCCTTCAACCGCATGCAGGCGCGCATCGACCGCCTCATTGCCGACCGGACACAGGCGCTCGCGGCCGTCAGTCATGACCTCCGGACCCCATTGGCACGGCTGCGCCTGCGCGCGGGCTTCCTGGACGACGCCGAGGCGCAACGGCAGATCGACGCCGACCTCGACGAGATGGATGCCATGATTGCCTCCACGCTGGCCTACCTGCGGGGCGACGAGGAGCAGGAGGAGGTCCGTTCCGCCGATATCGCGGCGATGCTCCAGACGCTTTGCGGCGACGCCGAGGACATGGGCAAGACGGCGAGCTACGAGGGGCCGTCCCAGGCGCGCCTGCCCTGCCGGGCTATCGCGCTCAAGCGCGCATTCGCCAACATCATCGACAACGCCGTCAAGTACGGCACCTCAGTCCGGGTGGCACTCACCGACCTGGGACGGGAACTCGTGGTCCACGTCGACGATGCGGGGCCCGGGGTACCCGAGGAGCAGTTGGAGAGCGTCTTCCAGCCGTTCTACCGGCTGGAGCAGTCCCGCAACCGTGGGACCGGCGGCTCGGGCCTCGGCTTGGCCATCGCCCGGCAGGCGGTCAGCCGCCATGGCGGGTCGGTGACCCTCGAGAACCTCGCGGGCGGAGGCCTGCGGGCCAGCATCCGCCTGCCCAGGCCAGCCTAGGAGCGCGAGCATGCACACTCTCACCACCCGTCGCGGACTGATGCTCGTCTCGATGTCGGCAGCCCTGCTGCCAGCGGCCTGCGGCGGCCCGCCCAAGGTGGAAGCCTGGCGGGACCGCACATGCGGCTGCTGTGGCGGCTGGGTCGAGCACCTGCGGGCCGAGGGCTTCGAGGTCGACGACAAGGTCGTGGATGCGGTCGGGCCATACCGGCAGGCGCTCGGCACACCCTCGGATCTGCTCTCCTGCCATGCCGGGAAGATTGGTCGTTACGCCATGGAAGGGCATGTCCCCGCCGCGGCAATTCGGCGCCTGCTCAAGGAAAGGCCCGAAGCCGTTGCTGGGCTTTCCGTGCCCGCCATGCCGATCGGTGTTCCGGGTATGGAAGTACCGGGAGAGCAGCCATCCACCTACGACGTCGTCGCCTTCACACGTGACGGCGCCTGGCGGCCCTGGATGCGCTTCCGAGGACTGGAGGTCGTATGAGCACACCTTCCGCCATCTCCACTGCAACATGCTGCCTCGAAGCATGCTGCCGTTCCACGTCATGCAAGGCGCGCCGGTCACCCCCTGTGAACGCCTGCTCGCCGTGCAACGTCGTCGCTCCAGCCCGCCGCGGCGGACCGGGGCGCCTGCCGAACCCCTGCCATCTCAAGGAGGACACATGGTCCAAATGACTTCAAAGGCGATCGGGAAGGTCGCATTGGCTGCAACGCTGCTGCTCGGCGTGGCCGCCTGCGCGCAGCCCGGCGGCCCGCCTGCGGCGACCCCGACTTCGTCTCAGATGTCCTTGCCTCCGACATCCACGACGCCGCCGGGCTCGTCCGCCGCCCAGGGCAGCATGGGCTCCATGCAGGGTCACAACATGGGGGGCATGAACATGCAGCAGATGATGCAGCACTGTCAGCAGATGCGGGCGCAGGCCCAGCAGGGCTCGCTGTCGCCGCAGATGCAGCAGATGATGCAGCACTGTCAGATGATGAACCACTGACGAGATGGAGGCGGGGCGTCCCCGGGGGTGCCCCGCCCCGCACGGAAGCCGGGGTGCAGTTCCGCTGACACCAATTGATAAGATGGCGTAAGCGGGCTGACACAGTGGCGGCCCATCCTCTCCAGGTGCCGGACGAGAAACGGCAAACCTGATTGAGGATCTCGCTATGACACCCCGCTTCCAATCCGCGCTTTTCGCCCTCTCCCTGTTTGCGGCGATCGGCACTTCCGCCGCGGTAGCGCACGCCAACGGACCCATCGAGGTTGTTGGGCAGGGCGAGAACTTTGCCGTGGTCTACCCGCCCGGCCATGACGAGAACGTCGTGGGTGGCGGGCGTGTCGCCGTTGCCGGGGGCGGGGAAAACCTGAGGATTCGCTACCTCGATCCCGGCGCCGCGCACCCGGTCCCCGGCGTTCCGGTTCCGACTGGCGGAGAATCGAGCGGCGTCGCCTACATCCAGCCCGACCACCACTACGGTGCGAAGACGGCCGAGGTGATGAGCAACCCGCACGTCCGGCATCACATGTAGCACCGGCCGACGCTGGCGCAGGACGGCATCACAGTCGCCGGAGCAGCCTGCTCCGGCTACGGTGTCCGGCGCAGCTCGTTGCCGGGAAGCTCAGGCGGGCACGGGCTGGTTGGCGTAGCCCGCTTCCTGGATGGCCGCGGCGAGCTCCGTCTGGGATACCGAGGAGATCACGGTCACCCGCCTGTTCTCCACGTCAGCGCTGAACTCGGCAGCGGTGTCCTTGGCCTTGATGGCGCCCTCTACCTTCTTGGCGCAGCCACTGCACTTCATGCCGGGAACGTCGAAGCGGTACATCGTGCTCTCCTCCTCAATGACCGTCCAACAGGTGGGGCTTTCCACTATGGGAAGGTCAAGGCCAGCAGGGTGTCCGATCGGCGCCCTTGACCTTCCCACAATGGGAAACCCCACCTCCTAGAGCACCGAACGTCGAGCACAGCAGTCTTGGAGGAGTCCCGCAGATGGGAGAGCATCACCACCATCACCATGGTCACGGCGCTCATACGCCAGCTAACGACGACCAGACTCTGGTGCGCGACCCGGTCTGCGGGATGACGGTTGACCCTGCCAAGACGCCGCACCACGCCCAACATCACGGCACTGCCTTCCACTTCTGCTCGGCAGGCTGCAAATCGAAGTTCGAGGCTGACCCGGACAGGTACCTGAAGCCGGAGAAGGCTGTCGCGCCGACGGCTGCGCAGAAGGCCGCCATCTACACCTGCCCCATGCACCCGGAGATCCGGCAGCAGGGCCCGGGCAACTGCCCCATCTGCGGCATGGCCCTGGAGCCGCTGGAGATTACTGCCGAGGCCGCGCCCAACGAGGAACTCGCCGACATGACGCGGCGGTTCTGGATCGGCCTGGTGCTGACCCTGCCCGTCCTCGTCCTGGAGATGGGCTCGCACATTCCTGGCCTCGACTTGCACCACCTGGTGCCGCCCAGGGTCTCCGTTTGGGTCCAGTTCCTGCTCGGGACGCCTGTCGTGCTCTGGGCGGGCTGGCCCTTCTTCGTGCGCGGCTGGCAGTCGTTCAGGAACCGCAGCCTGAACATGTTCAGCCTGATCGCCCTCGGGACCGGCGCCGCCTACCTCTACAGCCTGGTCGCGACCTTCGCGCCCGGCGTCTTCCCCGAGGGCTTCCGCGGCATGGACGGCACCGTCGCCGTCTACTTCGAGGCGGCCGCCGTTATCACGGTGCTCGTCCTGCTCGGCCAGGTGCTGGAGTTGCGCGCCCGCGAGCAGACTGGCGGCGCCATCCGCGCCCTGCTGAACATGGCGCCCAAGACGGCGCGGCGCCTCAAGGAAAACGGCGAGGACGAGGAGATCCCGCTGGCCGAGGTGAGCGTCGGTGACCGGCTGCGGGTGCGCCCGGGCGAGAGCGTGCCGGTGGACGGCGCGGTGCTGGAAGGGAGCGGCGCCGTGGACGAGTCCCTGGTCACCGGCGAATCCCTGCCGGTCGAGAAGGCGCCGGGGTCCAAGGTCATCGGTGGCACCGTGAACGGCACCGGCGCGCTGGTCATGCGTGCGGACAAGGTCGGCTCCGACACCATGCTCTCCCGCATCGTCGCCATGGTCGCCGAGGCGCAGCGCAGCCGGGCGCCCATCCAGCGCATGGCCGACACGGTCTCCGGTTACTTCGTCCCGGCGGTCATCGCCGTGGCGGCGCTGGCCTTCGTCGCCTGGGCATTCTGGGGCCCGAGTCCCGCGCTCTCCTACGGGCTGATCGCGGCCGTCTCGGTGCTCATCATCGCCTGCCCCTGTGCGCTCGGCCTGGCAACGCCCATGAGCATAATGGTCGGCGTCGGCAAGGGCGCGTCCGCGGGCGTGCTCATCAAGAGCGCCGAGGCGCTCGAGCACATGGAGAAGGTCGACACCCTGGTCGTGGACAAGACCGGCACGCTGACGGAGGGCAAGCCCAAGGTCGTGGCCGTGGTCCCGGCACCCGGCCTGACCGAGGCCGAGGTGCTGCCGCTGGCCGCCAGCCTGGAGCGGTCCAGCGAGCACCCGCTGGCGGCCGCGGTCGTGGCCGCCGCCAAGGAACGCGGCATGGCCTTCCGCGAGCCTGCCGACTTCGCGTCCGTCACGGGCAAGGGCGTGACCGGCACGGTGGGGGGGCGCCAAGTCGCGCTGGGCAACGCGCGGCTGATGCAGGAGCTTGGTGTCGACCTGGGTGGTCTCGCCACCCGGGCCGACGAGCTCCGGCGTGAGGGCGGCACGGCGCTCTTCCTGGCCGTGGACGGCAGGCCGGGCGGCGTCATCGCGGTGGCCGACCCTGTCAAGCAGAGCACGCCCGCCGCGCTGGAGAGCCTGCGCGCCAGCGGCATCCACATCGTCATGCTGACGGGCGACAACCGCACGACGGCGGAGGCGGTGGCCCGCAGGCTCGGCATCGAGGACTTCCAGGGCGACGTCCTGCCCGAGGACAAGCACCGCATCGTCCGGGAGCTCCGCGCCAAGGGGAAGGTCGTCGCCATGGCGGGCGACGGCGTGAACGACGCCCCGGCGCTGGCGGAGGCCGACGTCGGCATCGCCATGGGCACCGGGACGGACGTCGCCATGCAGAGCGCGGGCGTGACCCTGGTGAAGGGCGACCTCGCGGGCATCGCGCGGGCGCGGCTCCTGTCGCGCGCGGTGATGCGCAACATCCGGCAGAACCTGTTCTTCGCCTTCGTCTACAACGCGGCCGGGGTGCCCCTGGCGGCGGGCGTGCTGTACCCGGTCCTGGGCCTGCTGCTCAGCCCGATCGTGGCGGCCCTGGCCATGGCGCTGAGCTCTGTCTCGGTCATCGGCAACGCGCTGCGCCTGCGGGCCGTCCGCTTGCAGGATTAGGCCCGCCTGGTCCTGTGAAGGCATCGGCGTGCTCGCCCCCGGCCGCCAGGGCGAGCACGCCGGTGCTGCAAGGCGACAGCAATGACATCCGGCCTGCGATGCCCCGCAGCTCCAGGCGTCGTGGTCGCATTCGAAGCGAGGTTAAGCGAGGCAGCGCAGGTGCGGAAATCTCCGATGTGCCGCGTTCTTCGCAAGCCGAATAGGAAACCATCCGGCAGACGGACGCTTACTGGCGAAGGCTCGTAGGGCGGATAAACCGATGCGCTGGACGGAAAGCGCGATCCAGGCTGTGACTGCTTTGGTGCTCGCCATATGCGTGTCCATCCTTGCTGTGCCTGCGGTGGCACATAACGCCATGTCCCCGACGTCCCCCCCTGCGGCCCTCACCCAGGCGTCCGCGTACGCTGGTCACGCCACGCCCGCTCCCCACCATGCCCGGATGTCTGGTCCGGCTGCGAAGGCAAGGACGGCAGGCAAGAAGTGCTGCCCGAACTGCGACGGCGATGCCGTCCGGCCAGGCTGCTGCGCCATCGGGCACTGTGGGAGCGGCGCTGCCCTCCTGCCGCCGGTCAGCCCGCAGGTCACGCTCCTGGTCAGCGGCAGCGATTTCTTTGCCATGCCGCCACCTTTGATCGCGGGCGTCTTCTCCGACCTTCCTTCTCCACCACCCCGATAAGGCGTCCTGAGCGTCTCCGCAGAGCCCCAGGGCCTGCGGAAGGCGGAGCATGGCCGAGCCCTCCGTCCAACGGGGCGCCCGCACCCACGCTCGTCACCTCAACCGGGCAGCCGACCTGCCGAGCAGGCTGGCGAACCCGCCTCACGGACATCCCAACGGAGAAGAAAGATGCATCAGATGACCCCCGCCATGCAGGCCTGCATCGAGGAATGCCTGCGCTGTCACTCCACCTGCTTAGGCATGGCCATGAACCACTGCCTGGAGGTGGGCGGCAAGCATGTGGAACCGCAACACTTCAGGCAGATGATGGCCTGCGCCACCATCTGCCAGACGTCTGCCGACATGATGCTGATCGGCACGCCCCACCACAAGCACACCTGCGCCGAGTGCGCCGAGATCTGCGAGGAGTGCGCCAAAAGCTGCGAGGCCGTGGGTGGCATGGAGGACTGCGTCGAGCAGTGCCGCAAGTGCGCCGCGTCCTGCCGCGAGATGAGCGCCTGACGCCGGGACAAGGACCTGACAGCGGATCTGGTCCTTGTCACCTCCAACGGAAGCAAACGCTTCCTGCGCAGATCAAAACGTTCTGAAGGAGCTTCGGCATGAGCCAGAACCAACATCTCAGCAGCCTGCGCACGAACCTCACGGACCGGCTGGCTGACACCCTGCACGGCGCGCTGGGCGGGCTTCACTTCGATTTCGACGCCGGTGGCCACGTCCACAATGTCACCTTCGGCGGTGAGAACGCCGACACCTTGGGCGGCACCGACGGCGCCGAGTTCACCTGGGGCCTTGAAGGCGACGACCGCATTGGCGGGGGCGGCATGGACGATGTCCTCCACGGCGGTGCGGGCGCTGACATCGTTTCCGGCAACATGGGAGACGACGAGGTAGAGGGCGGTGACGGCGACGACACCCTCTATGGTGGCGCGGGCGCCGACACGGTGCGCGGCGGCGCCGGGAATGACCACCTGGACGAGGGCGAGGGACACAGCACTGTCGACGGCGGCATGGGTGACGACACCCTGGTTGGCGGAGGCGGCCCGGACGCCTTCATGATCGGCCGGATGAGCGGCCACGACGTCATCAAGGACTTCACCGCCGGTCCCGGCATGTTCGACCACCTGGCGGTCATGGACGGCCTCCAGTGGACAGACCTTGCCTTTGCCGACACCGCAGTTGGGGTCCAGGTCAGCTGGGACGGGGGTTCAGTCCTGCTGGAAGGCGTCTTCAAGGCGGACTTGGCGCAGGACGACTTCATGTTCGGCGACGCGGCCGACCTGCCTCCCGGCCTGCGGGTGCCTGACGGCCCAGCCGACGAGGCACCGACGCCCAGCGTTGCGGGCCCCGAGGTATCCGGTGAGCCGCAGGCCGGTGCCATCTTCGACCTTCTGGCCGACCACGTCTTCGGCAACCGCACCCTGAGCTTCGACATCGAGGAGAATGCCGTGCTCCGCGGGCGCGCCGGTGCCGATACCCTGACGGGGCCGTCGGAATCGGACACGATCTTCGGGCTGGCGGGAGACGACACCATCTCGGGCCTGGCCGGGGACGACCATCTCCAGGGTGATGACGGCCGTGACACCATGGCGGGCGGCGACGGCATGGACCGCCTGATGGGTGAGGCTGGCGACGACAGGCTCTTCGGCGGGGCGGAGTCCGACGAACTCATGGGCGGCGCCGGGAACGACTACCTCGACGAGGGCGCGGCGCATGGGATGCTGAACGGCGGCATGGGCGACGACACCCTGGTTGGCGGCACCGGCGCCGACGCCTTCATGGTGTCGATGGACAGCGGCCACGACGTGGTCCTGGACTTCGAGGCGACCGGCGAGGCCCAGGGCGCCTTCGATCACATCGCCTTCATGGAGGGCATCCGGCCCGCGGATGTCGTGATCCAAGACACGGCCGAGGGCGCCCTGGTCGGCTGGGGCATGGGTGAGGATGGCACCTTCATGGGTTCTATCCTCCTGGAGGGCGTCGCCAAGGACGACCTGCGGCAGAGCGACTTCATGTTCGCCGAGGCGCCGGGCTTCGTGGAGGGCATTGGCGACTTCGGCTCTTGGTACGTCTTCCCGGAGAGCGGCCCGATCGCCTGAACCCGGGCGGGGACTGATAGTTTAGGCTCGCTCCCCCACATGCGGCCGGTGTCTGCGGGCACCGGCCGCGTTCCTGCCAATCGAGACCCGTCGCTGAAGCCGGACCATCCGGCCCGCGGCCAGAAAGGCTTTCGACATGAGCTACACGCGTTTCGGCTTGATGATCCTAGTGTCAACCGTGGTCATGCTCGGGGTGATGTACCTGAACACCTATGCCCTGGAGCACGTCTTCTACAGCCAGACCCGGACCTGGATGGCCCTCGTCATGGGGGCGACCATGGCCGTCATCATGCTGCTGTTCATGCTCGGCATGTACCGGAACCGGACCGCCAATGTCGCAATCGTCGTTAGCAGTGTCCTGGTGTTCTCTGGGGCGCTGTGGCTGGTCAGGAGCCAGCAGACGGTGGACGATGTGGCATACATGAAGGCGATGATCCCGCACCATTCCATCGCCATCATGACGAGCGAGCGGGCGCACATTCGGGATGCGCGCGTTCGGCAACTCGCCGACAGCATCATAGAGGCCCAGGTGCGGGAGATCGGCGAGATGAAGCAGTTGATTGCCGAACTGGAGGCCAACCCTCCGGCATCCTCTGCGCCGGTGCTCCAGCCCGCGCGCTGATTGCTGCCGCATGACGCCTGCGGGCCCATCGGGACGCGCCACTGGCAGGGCATTCATCGCGCGCCCTCATAGAGAGGGTCCGCTTTGCCCTGCCTCACCTTCCGAAGCGGATAGGCGGCTATCGACCAGGCTGCCAGACACCCGAACGCAACATCGAAGTCCCTGCCCTCCGAAACCTGGCGAAACCGCCGCGGCAACGATGGAGCACGGGCGCCATCCTACCCGTTTAGGACTCCCGCGAAGGATAGAAACGCGACCGCGTCCCCGGCCCGCATCTCGACCTACCTGACCGAGGCTCAGGCCTCGTTAATCCAGAAGAGGGTCGTGGCTGCGAGGCAGATGGCGGACATGAAGGTGTGGGCGCATCGGTCGTAACGCATGGCGATGCGACGCCAGTCTTCGAGCCTGCCGAACATGTTCTCGATGCGATGGCGCTGCCGGTAAAGCGCCTTGTCGTAGGGGATTGGCAGCTTGCGGCTGCGGCTTGACGGAATGCAGGGCGCATCGCGCCAGCGCAGCCCGTTGCGGATGACGTGCAGGATGCCGCTGACGACCCGCTGGTCGTCCACCCGCGGCACCCCGTGCGAGAGCGGGAAGTAGGGCGCGATCCTGCGGATCTGCGCCTTCGTCAGCCAGAACAGGTCAGCCATAGCAGCACCTCCCGCCACCATGGAATCAGCCAATCCGCTCAATGGCCAAGCCAAATTAATGAGTCCTGAGCCTAGCCATCGGACGCCACCAGCGGCATGTGTCGCGCCGACCCTGGCTTGCTGATGCGCTCGACCACGAGGTCCGGCCCGACCATCGCGGGGCGAACTCTTCCCTCCCCGGCTTCCGGTCCCAGCCGGATGCCAGGGGCGCGGGCAAAGAATGCAGGGCACCGTCAGTGGCACCGGCGAGCCGCGCCACCAGGGGACGCGCGAACAGGATCCCGCCGACCAGCGCGGCCACCGGGTTGCCGGGCAGGAACAGGCAACGCGCCATGCCGATGCCGCCGAACACCAGCGGCTTTCCGGGCTTCAGGGCCAATGCGCACCAGGAGCCGAGGCCACCTGCGTCGCGCAGGGAGCCCAGCAGGTGGTCGGCCTCCCTTCCGAACACACCGCCAGAGGCGATGATGGCATCGTATCCGGATGGCCTTCGCCAGGCCTCCGCGATGTCCGAGCGCCGGTCGGGCAGCAGGCCCAGGTCAAGGATTTCCGCGCCCATGCCCTGCAGCAGCGCCGCCAGCCTGGGGCGATTGCTGTTGTGGATGGCGCCCGGCGCGTGCGACCGGCCCGGCTCGAGTAGCTCGTCATCGGCGGAGAACAGCGCGACCCGCGGCCTGCGCCGGACTGCGACGGTGCCGACCCCGGCCGCGCCCAGCAGCGCGAGGTGGCGCGGGTCGAGCTTGGTGCCCGCTTCCAGCACCGCCTCGTTCACCTGGAAATCCTCGCCCCGTCGGCGGATGTTGGCGCCCTGCATGAGCGTCGGCGAAACGACGCCGGAGTGCGGGTCGACCCGGCACCGCTCCTGCATCGCGACCGCCCAGACCTCCTTGGGGACAGCGGTGCCGGTCAGCAGGCGAACCGCCTCACCGATGCTGACGGCGGGATGGCTGCCTGCACCAGCCGGAAGGTACCAGACGATCCGGAAGGACCCGGCACCGGCCCGCCGACGCCGTAACCATCGACGGCAGCGCGGTCGAACCGCGGCATGCCCGGCGTTGCCAGCACAGGATTCGCCAGCACGCGCCCGGCCGCCGCGAACAAGGAAACGCACTTGACCTCCCGCATCGGCGGGACTTCGCGAGGAGGCGGGCGCGCGCTGTCTCGACGTCGACGAGGCCCGCCTGCTCATCGCAGTCGAAGTCAGCAGGCCGGGGGGACGATGCCGACCGTCACGAGCCCGCGTTTTCCTTGAGGTAGCCGACGAGCGCGTCCAGGCGCGCCTGCTGCGTCCCGGTGACGGTGGAGTAGGACATCTCGGCCATGCGGGCGCCGCGGATGGAGCCGAGGCCAGAGTTCACCACGCAGTCGTGGTCAGGCTTGATGACGATGTGGACGTCCTGCCCGTTTTGCCGGACCACGTTGTACATGGACGGCGCCACCCAGGCGGCGCTGTCGGCACCGAGCTGGCCGTGCATGTCCTCGCCGTAGGCGTTATCGCCCGGCGCCGGGCCGCCCTGGCGGTTCACGGGCCAGGAGTAGGCATTGTAGCCGCAGCCCACGATGCAGTAGTGGCAGACAACGTTGTTGACCTTGGCGTCCCGGGGCGGGATCGGCAGGCGGTCGATGTTGCGCTTGTAGGCCATGTTCCCGCCCTCCTCAGGCCAGCACGTTGGAGTGGCGGCCGTACAGCAGCTCGTCCACGCCCTCGGCATGGATGTCGCCGCCCGCGTCGACGCGCAGGCGGAACTGGGCCAGGTTCTGGGTCGCGTGGCCCCAGACCTGCAGGCCGCCCTTCTCGCAGTCGAAGCGGCTGTAGTGGCCGGGGCAGTTCAGGGTGCGGTCGTCGGCCTGGTAGAACATGGGGTAGCCCTTGTGTGGGCAGAGGTTCGAGAAGGCGACGACGTCGCCGTCCGGGCCGACGCCACCTTCGACCCGCGTGCCGAGCTTGATGAGCACGCCCGTGCTGTCGGCGTCCGGGTAGCTGATGTCCATGGGCTCGTTGACCTTCAGGTCGCGCATGTTGCCCAGCCTGCTGACCGGGTACGCCACGCGCGCCAGGGCCGGTGTCGCCTTGGCGGGCGCCTGCGGCACCGTGGAGGCCGCCGCCGCGCCAGCCACCGCCAGCGCCTCCCGTCCCAGGAAGAAGCGGCGGCCGCTCTCCGTAAGCTTGTTGCAACCCGACATTTCCGTCTCCCCGCTCTCAGGCGACGACAGCATTGCAGCGGGCGTGCCAACGGCGCCCGTGACGGCGGTGGCTTACGGTGCCTTGGAAATCAGGATGTTGACGGAGGATTGCTGTCACCGGACCGTCACCGGAGTCCAGGAAGCTGGACTTGGCGCCGTCCGGGTCCAGAAGGCTGGACTTTGCGCCCCCGCTCGCAAGGCAAGAACGAAAGGCATCCTGGACCGTTGCGGCGCCTACGTGACATCGTGCTCGGGGCCTCGCCCGAGACCGCGCGTCGTGTGTAGTATCGCGCCCCTTCTGCTATCAGCGATGCATCCCGTGGCCAGAACATCAACAGCACTGACAGAGCGCGTCGGCGTCCAGGAGGTGAACCTCATCTTCACCAAGCGCCTGAAGTGGTTCTTTCGCGAGCAGACGATCAGCGACTTTGGTGTCGATGCGGAAGTCGAGATTGTCGACGACGAGGGAGAGCCAACGGGACAGCTGATTGCGCTTCAGATCAAGTCGGGCACCTCCTTCTTCCAGCGCAAGGATGCAGAGGGGTACACGTTCTACGGTGAGCCTCGCCACCTCGAGTACTGGCTGCGGCACTCCCTCCCAGTGTTTCTGATCATCCACAATCCGGAAACCGGCCTCACCCTCTGGCAACGTGTTGAACGCCACCTGACAAGGCAGACAAAGAAGGGCTGGACTATCCACATCCCTTTGAAGAACGTGCTCGATGAGAAGGCAAAGCCATCACTCGCCAGCGGGATCGGCACGGACCGTGCGTCGATAAGGCGTTATCGCTTCGCGGCCGACAAGGCGGGCATGGAGGAATACCGGGACAAGGAAGTCTTCTTCAGTTTCGACTTCTGGGTGAACAAGACGTTGGGTCTCCGAAAGATAGACGTTTATTACGGTAGCCACGAGAAGGCCGAGCCGGACGCCCAGATTGGTGTCTGGGGTACAACTCACAGGCCCCACGGCGTCATGAACCACTTCTTCCCGTGGCTTACCTACCGATACGCCAAGCTCATCCCTGCGGAAGAACAGTCCAACGAAATCGAGACCCACATCGTGCAGGTGGAACTTAACGAGGCGGCGAAGCAGTTCCTCGCCTTGGAAGCCTTCTTCGAGGATCCGGATGATCCTGAGCCTCCGGACGAACCGGAAAGGAACACCGAAGACGAGTTTGACGAAGATGACTACTACGAATGGGCGTTCAGACGAGCCATGGACCGTGACTAGTCCTGAGCGCCTACTTCGGGGTTCGGCGTAAGCGCTGCAGCCCGTCGGCCTGGGCGAACCCTTTCCGCTTAGGCTTCATCTGATCGCCTCAGGCCCAGCTTCCGGATCTTCTCAAACAGCGTCGAGCGGCCGACCCCGAGGATGCCCGCCGCGACCTCCACGTCGCCGGACGCGGCGGCAAGCGCGGCGGAGACCGCCCGCCGCTCGGCGTCCGTGACAGCCTCGGCCAGCGTGCCGACCGCCGCCGCGGGGCTGGCGCCGTTGGACGCGGTGCCCCCCAGGAGGTCGTCGACACCGACCCAGGGTCCGTCCGCCAGGGCGGCGGCCCGCTCGACCCTGTTGCGGAGCTCGCGGGCGTTGCCGCGCCAGTCGGCTTCCTCCAAGGCGCGCTCCGCCCGGCTGTCCAAGCCCCGGATGCCGCGGGCCGAAGCCAGGGATGCGTTGGCAAGGAATTGGCGCGCCAGCGGCACGATGTCGACGCGGCGCATGCGGAGCGGCGGGATCTCGATGCGGATCACGTCGAGCCGGTAGAGCAGGTCCTCGCGGAAGCGGCCGTCGCGCACACGCTGGTCCAGGTCGGCGTTGGTCGCCGCGACGACGCGCGCGTGGAACGCCAGCGTGCCGGAGCCGCCCACGCGGGTGTACTCGCGCCCTTCGAGCAGCCGCAGGAGCTTGGCCTGCAGCCCGGGCGCCAGCTCGGCGACCTCGTCCAGGAACAGCGTGCCTGCCCCTGCCCTTTCGGCGCAGCCGATCCGTCGCATGGCGGCGCCGGTGAAGGCACCGCGCTCGTGGCCAAAGACTTCGCTCTCCGCCAGCTCGGCCGGGATGGCCGCGCAGTTCACCGCGACGAAGGGCGCCGCCGCACGTGGGGACAGGCGGTGCAGGAGCTTGGCCGCCACCTCCTTGCCGGTGCCGGTCTCGCCGAGCAGCAGGACCGGGCAGTCGCTGGGCGCCGCCCGGCGCACCGTCGCCTCGATCCGGCGGATGGCGGCCGAGACGCCCAGGGTAGCGTCTGCCGCGGGCACCACGCGCCGGGCCATCAGGGCACCAACGCGGCCGAGGAGGTCCTGGATCTCGACGGGCTTCACCAGGAAGTCGTCGGCGCCCGCCTTCATGAGCCGGATGGCCTGGTCGACGCCAGCGTAGGCCGTCATCACCAGCACGGGCGTCCCGGCGAGACGGCTGCGTTGGGACAGGAAGAGCTCCTCCCCGGAGCCGTCCGGCAGGTGCAGGTCGGACAGCAGCAGGTCGGGCACCCGCCGCTCCAGCGAGGCAGCGGCCTCGACGGCGCCGGTCGCGACCTCGACGCCGTACCCCTCGATGCGCAGGCGCTGGGCCATGGTGCCCGCCGTCGTCGGGTCGTCCTCGACGAGGAGGATCTGGCCTCGTTCAGCTGGCATGGGCGACCTCCTTGGCGTGGGAGGGGACCGGCAGCTCGGCGACCAGCCGCGTTCCCCGCGGTGTCGGCTCGCGCGTGATCCGTCCCCCCTGGCTGCGCGCCAGCCGGGCGGCGGTCCAGAGGCCGAGCCCGCCACCAGAAGGTGGTGGGCCGTCCGGGTCCGCGAGGAGGCTTTCGGCTTCGGCGGGTAGGCCGGTGCCGACATCGCTCACCTCGATGACCGCGCCGCCCTGGCTGAGTCCCTGCGCGCGGAAGCCGAGGACGCCTTGCGGCGGCGAGGCGGCGGCCGCGTTGAGGAGCAGGTTCAGCGCGATCTGCCGGGCCAGCGTCCGGTCGACGCGCACGCCGTCCGGCAGGTCGTTGCGCCAGTCGAGGGTCAGGCCACGGCGTGACACCTCGTGGCGGATGAGCAGCCGCAGGTCCTCGAAGTCCTGAGCCGCGAGTGGTGCCTCGCCCGGCCCCGTCTTCCAGGATGACAGCCCTGCGCGGACCACCTTGCGTATGTCGTCCAGGCCCCGCCTGAGCAGGCCGACGGCCTCCTCGCGGATGTCGCGCCTGTCGCCGTACTCGGAGAGGGTGTCCACCGCCGTCATCAGGCCGCCGAGCGGGTTGTTCACCTCGTGGGCCATGGCCGCCGTCAGGCGCCCAAGCTGGGCGCGGCCCTCCTCCCGGGCCAGCCGCCCGGCCATGAGGTCCCGCTCCGCTATGGCGGCCACGGCGCCGTTCCAGGCGTTCACCAGGGCCAGATGCTCAGGGCCGGATCCCGCCTGCGCATCCAAGGGCTCGGGGAGCCGCCCCTGGGTGGCCTCGAGGAGCCGTTGGCGGAGCCGCTCGGTCGGCAGCAGGATGCGCCGGACCAGCAGCGCGCCCGCGGCGGCGAAAAGCGCCGCGATGCCGATGTTCGCCAGGACCAGCGTCCTGACCACCGCGTCCCGCTCCGCCAGCAGCGCACCGATGTCGGCCTTGGCCACCAGCCGACCGACCGGCACGCCACCTTCCAGCAGGACCCGCGCCACGACAGCCCGCCCGGCCCGCTCGTCGATGGCGGGCGACCCCGAGGCGATGGCCTGGTCAGCCGGGCCAGACAGAGACCGCGGCAGCGCGGCGCCGGTACGCAGCACCCGCGGGCTCGAGGATGCCAGGACCGAGCCGTCTGGCAGGACCACAACCGACAGGGTGGGCCGGAGGGCTTCGTACTGCCCGCTGGCACGGTCCAGGGCGTCGAACGCCTCCCAGACGTCGGCCCGCACGGCGGCTGGCTGGACAGCTGTCGCCAGCCCGTCGAGGAAGGCCGCCCCCAGGGCCGCCAGGTGGCGCCCCTGGTCCGCCTCCATACGCGCCAGCACCGCCTGCCCGGTGACGGTGGCCACGCCAGCCACCAATGCCGCCACCGTCAAGGGAACGGTGAGCAGCAGCGGCCAACGTCGTGGGTCCAGCTGAGCCCGGAGCCGCCGCGGTCCCGCACGCCTCATGCCCGGCTCTCCAGGTCTTGGGACATCGCGCGGATGCCGTCGTAGAGGCCGGGGCTCCCGGGCATGAAGCCGTCCAGGCGGAGCGCGCGGAGGATCTCGGTGCCCGCCGGGGAACCCGCCATCGCCAGCAGGGCCGCCTCGATGCCGCGAGCCGCGGCGCCCTGCCGCGACACGGTGAGGCAGCAGACCGGCGGGAAGCCCTGCCATGCGGAGCGGGCGACAACGTCAGTCGTCGAGGTGAGCCCAGGCTCCGTCTCGGCCATGGTCTCCCAGACGTAGCCGTCGATGGACCCGCTTTCCGCCAGGCCGCTGCTCACGGCCCGGACCACGTTCCGGTGGCCGTAGGCGAAGAAGGTGGCGCCAAAAAACGTCGCCGGGGACTGGTGCTCGCCCGCGAGGAGCCAACGGGTTGTCAGGCACCCGGAGTTGCTGTCCGGGTCGGAGAAGGCGTGGCTGCGGCCCCGGAGGTCCGCGAGCGACCTCGCCCGCAGGCTGGGGTCCGCGATGAGGTAGGACTGGTAGAGTGGGCGCCCGCGGTGCACCGGCACGGCGAGAACCGACAGCCTGTCGGCGTGCCGCACGTAGGGGAAGCCGCAGATCCAGGCGGCGTCGAGCTGCCCCGTGAGAAGGAGCGCGACAACCTCCTGGTAGGTCCGGCGCTTCACGAGCTCAACAGGGGTACCGAGCGCCGCCGCCATCTGGCTGGACAGCGCCCGCAGCAGGGCAAGGTCGGATTCGAGGAAGACTGGGGTGAGGCCGAAGCGGACCGGGGCCAGAGAGGTCGCACGGGCCCTGCGCGGCCCGGCCAGGGCCACGGCGGCCAGGACGGCCCTTCGGCCTGCGGGGCACGCTGGAGCCATTCGTTCCACCCCCAGGCGACCCACTTACGGGTTCTACCTGCAGCCCTGCATTCGGCGCTCCTTTCGCCGGATTGTCACGTGCTTTGCGAGCGGGGCGTCAGACGGGGGCGTGACGTGCCACGAGGCTCTTGGGGAGCAGGAAGGTCAGGAGGGCGCAGGCGGCGAGCATCGCGGCCGACCCCCAGAGGCATCCTTCCAGACCGGCGTACTGCGTCAGCACGCCCGACAGCAGGATCCCGCCCAGCCGTCCGGCCGCGTTGGCAGCGTAGTAGAAGCCGACGTCCTCGGCGGCCTTCTCGGACCCGGCGTAAGCCAGGATCAGGTAGGAGTGCAGTGAGGAATTCACAGCGAAGGCGAAGCCGAAGATGGCCAATCCGGCGACCACCACGAGGTCGGGGCGCCCGACCGCGCCCGTCGCCAGCACGATGCCGAGCACGACGGGGATGGCCGCGAGCGCCGTCCCCCAGAGCCGCGCCTCCGGCACCTCGCGGGATAGCCCGTCCGGGCTGCGGCGGACCACCTGCGGCGCCAGGCCCTGCACGCCGCCGTAGCCGATCGTCCAGGCGGCCAGGAAGGTCGAGACGCCGACGTAGTTCCAGCCCTGGCCATACAGGAACACCGGCAGGCCCACGACGAACCAGACGTCGCGGGAGCCGAACATGAAGACGCGGGCAGCCGCGAGCAGGTTGACGCCGCGGTTCTTGGCGAAGAGTTCCCTGAAGCTCCTGGACGCCTTGGCCCTGCCCAGCTCCCGGGGGAGCGACAGCAGCACGCCCACCAGGGCCACCACCAGCAACGCCACCAGCGCCCAGAGCGCCGGACGGAAGCCCGCGGCCTGGAGCAGGAAGCCCCCAAGGAAGAAGCCGAAGCCCTTCATGGCGTTCTTGGAGCCGGTGAACCAGGCGACCCAGCGGAACAACTGACCGGCGCCCTGCTGCGAGGACGCCTTGATGGCCGACTTCGAGGCCGTCTTGGTCAGGTCCTTGGCCACGCCGGAGATGCCCTGGGCGCAAACGACCCAAGCCACAGATGCCGCGGCGCTCCAGGCCGGGTCGAGCGCCGACAGCATCAGCAGGCCGCCGATCTGCAGCGTCAGGCCAATGGCCAGCATCCGCGGGATGCCGAACTTCGCGGCCAGCCACCCGCCCCCGAGGTTGGCGAAGATGCCCGCCGCCTCGTAGAGCAGGAACAGGAAGGCCAGTGTGAAGGGGGTGTAGCCGAGCTGGTAGAAGTGCAGCAGCACCAGCATCCGCAACGCCCCATCGGTGAGCGTGAAGCCCCAGTAGGCGCCGGTCACGATGATGTAGTTGCGGACGGCCGACATCAGACGCCGCGCTCCCCGACGATGCAGGCGAGGTCGACCATCCGGCAGGCGTAGCCCATCTCGTTGTCGTACCAGGCGTAGACCTTGAGCATGGTGCCGTCGGTCACCAGCGTGCTGGGCGCGTCGACGATGGCGCTGCGGGTGTCGTTGGCGTAGTCGGCGGAGACCAGCGGGCGCTCCTCGTAGCCGAGGATGCCCGCCAGCGGCCCGGCGGCGGCGTCGCGGAACAGGGCGTTCACCTCCTCCGCCGTGGTCTCGCGCCGCAGCTCGAAGACGGCGTCCGTCAGCGAGGCGTTCAGCACCGGCGCCCGGACGGCGTGGCCGTTCAGCCGCCCCTTGAGTTCCGGGTAGATGAGCGCGATCGCCGTGGCGCTGCCGGTGGTGGTCGGCTGCAGGGACAGCATGGCCGACCGGGCGCGCCGCAGGTCCTTGTGCGGGGCGTCCACCACGACGTTGGTGTTAGTCGGGTCGTGGATGGTGGTGATCTGGCCGTGCCGGATGCCGATGGCCTCGTGGACCACCTTCACCACCGGCGCCAGGCAGTTCGTCGTGCAGGAGGCCGCCGTCAGCAGGCGGTGCCGCGCCGGGTCGTACTCGTGGTCGTTGACGCCCACCACGATGTTCAGGGCGGCCGCCGCCGGATCCTTCACCGGCGCCGCCACGATGACGCGCTTCACACCGCGGTCGAAGTACGCCTGGAGCTGCTCCTGCTTGAGGAACTTGCCCGTGCATTCCAGGACGACATCGCAGCCAAGGTCGCCCCAGGCGACGCCGCCCGGTGCCGTGGCGGCGCTGAAGCCGACGCGCCGGTCGCCAAGGCGCAGCGCGTCGCCGCCGTCCGCCGCGATCCGCTCGCGCCACCGCCCGTGGATGGTGTCGAACTCCAGCAGGTGCGCCGTGGCCTCGACGCCACCCTTGAGCTCGTTGACGTGGACCACGTCCAAACGGTTGCCCGCGCGCGGGTCGTCCACCTCGCGGAGGACGCCACCCATGGCGGCGCGCAGGGCCAGGCGGCCGATGCGGCCCATGCCGTTGATTCCGACGCGCATGTCAGCGCTCCCTTGCGACGGTGAGAGGGGATTCGCCGAGGTCGTCCACGCGGTGGCGCAGGGACAGCCGGTCGAGCGCGTCCACCTTGAGATTGGTGAGGATGCCGAGGCGACGGTGCAGGCTGGCGTAGAGCTCGTTGACCATCAGCTGGCGGTCCGGAGACCCGGCCTCGTAGCGGCCGGGGCCGGGCAGCGGCCATGACGCCGTGATGGCCTGCCCGCCGAAGTCGGGGCAGTGCTGGCCCTGGAGCTCGTCGCAGAGGGTGATGACGAAATCCATCCTCGGCGCGTCCGGCCCCTGGAACTCGCGGTAGGACTTGCTGCGCACCGCGGAGACGTCGTGGCCGAGGCTCTCCAGCTTGCGCAGGACTTCCGCCATTGGCCGCGCCGCCGGATCGGAGCCCGCCGAGTAGGCGCGGAAGCGGCCGCCGCCGAGCTTGTTCAGGATGGCCTCGGCCATGACCGAGCGGGCCGAGTTCCGGGTGCACAGGAACAGCACGTTGAAGGCGGCGACCATGGGGCCGTCCCGCAGGGGTGCTGCCGCCGGTGCCGGAGTCAGGCTGCCGCACAGTTCCGGGCGGCCACCGCAGCAGGTCTCGGTCAGGAAGGTGACGACGTGCCGCAGCCGGTCGATCTGGGCGGCGTAGATGAGGCTGCGCCCCTGCCGCGTGGAGCGGATCAGCCCGACCTGCTCCAGGCCCCTGAGGTGGAAGGACAGCGTGGACGGGACGATGCCGAGCCGCTCCGCCAGGACGCCCGCTGGCAACCCGTCCGGCCCGGCGTCCAGCAGGGTGCGGAGCAGGTCGAGGCGGGAACCCTGGCCGAGGGCGGAGAACACGGACGCGGCTTCGGTGGCTTCCATGCTGTCGCCATAGTCGAACGGCGCGGCCGTGTCCCCCGCGGGCCGCGGCCCGGCGCAGCCACCGCCACCGGCGGCCGACGGGCGCCGACCAGCGGCAGGGGGGTCGAGGTCTCGGGGGTCACGGCCGCGCATCGCCCTTAGCCCGCCGGGCGCCGGTCCATGATGACGCGGTTGCGCACCGCGTCCTGGATGGCGCGGAGCCGCTCCGCCGGTAACGGCACGAGCCCGATGCGGGCCAGGTAGCCTTCCCGGCCCAGGGCGTGATCAGAGGCGTACTCGGCGAGGAATTCCTTGAGGCCGGGCACGCGGTCGATGTTCGGCCGCTTCACGTACAGGAACAGCGGGCGGGAGAGCGGGTACTGGCCAGAGGCGATGGTCTCCACCGTGTCGTCGACCCCGCCGACCATCGAACCCTCGATGCGGTCGCGGGCGGCCTCCAGGAAGCTGAACCCGAAGATGCCCAGGGTGCCGTCGGCGCCGTTCGCGATTTTGGCCACGATGGCATGATCGTCCTCACCGGCGTCGGTCCAGCGGCCGTCCTCGCGCACCGTGGAGCAGACCCGGGTCCGCTCGGCGGCTTCCTCGATGGCCTGGACCTCCGGTGCCGTGCGGCACGCGGGGATCATCGCCAGTTCGGTGAAGCTGTCGCGCGTGCCCGAGGTCGGCGGCGGGCCGATGACGCGGATCGGCCAGTCCGGCAGCTCCGGCGAGATCTGGCGCCACGAGGTGTAGGGGTTCGGCACGAGCCGCCCGTCCCGCGGCACCTGCTTGGCAACGCCGAGCCAGAGCTGAGCCAGCGTGAAGTTCGGCGAGGCGAGGCCCTTCCGGTGGGCGACGACGATGCCGTCGTAGCCGATGGGGATCTCCATGATCTCGTTGACGCCGTTCCGCACGCACAGGGCGAACTCGCCCGCGTTGATGCGGCGCGAGGCGTCCTGCACGTCCGGGTTGCCGAGGCCGTTGCTGCGGCAGAACTGGGCGAAGCCGTGCACCGTGCCGGTGCTGGCCACCCGGACCCGCTCCCCGCCCGCTGCCTTACCGACCGCCTCGGCGACGGCCCGGCTGAACGGGGCCACCGTGGAGCTGCCGGTGACCTGGGTGACCTCTCGGGTCTCGGCCTGCGCGGGCGCGGCCACCCCGAGGAAAGCCGCCGCGGTCCCCGCCAGCGCGAGCAGCCTACCCGCCCGCGGCACCAAGGCCCCTGCCCGGTTTGGCTTCGTGGTCCCGGCCGCTGTGGCGCCGGACGTCGGCTTCGACGACATCGCCGTGAACTCCTGCTTCGCGCATATCGAACGTCGGTTCGATATTTGTGGAAACGTCGTATCATCTCGCCAAGAAGCTGTCTGTTTCAGTTCCGTGAACTCTCCCCGTCGGGGGAGGGGCATTTGATGCCAGTTGATGGCGGGCGTACGGCGCATCAGCGAAGCCCTGGCGGGCTGCCAGCCGTCCTGCCCGCGCCTGGCGGAAGCCGGATGGGAGCCTCCGCGCAGCCAACGACGTGCGCGGAACCCAGAGCGGTCAACCCTGTTTCTCGGCCTGCCGCCGCACCTCGTCGCTGGCCGACTAAGGCATGCCGAACCGGCGGCGCGCGGTCCCCCTGGAATCTATTCAAGATTCGGAGCCGATTCCGCTCGCGGAATCAGTCGGTTACGGGGCTCTTCCCCTACGGATCGCGCGGAACTTCACTACGGATCGCGCCGGAATGGCTTCCCTGGACGCAGTGACGCCGACGCGGCGGCGCCGGTGGCCGATTGACCCTGCGCATTTACCGTGGAGCTCCACGCCCTGTGGGGCGGCGCTTGCTGGCCGTGGAGTTCCACGGTATTCGCGTTGCCCCTTGGCACCGTCGAGGTCCGCCGAGAAACAAGGATTGGGCGCTGCATGGGCACGCCACCGATAGCAGAACGCGACAAGGAACTGCTGCGGCTGCTGCGGTCCGAGTTCGGGTTCGACCTCGAAGGCTGGCTGCGGGCGCACGGCGCCAAGCTGTACTCGGACGCTCTCAGGAGCGTCCTGCACGCGTACTCGCGCGGCCCCGTCGCGGCCAGCGGCGGGTCGGAGCCGATAGGCGAGGCCGCCAGGCAAAGATTTCTCCGGTCGCGCCAGCGCCACGAGGACGATTGGCTGCTGCGCCACGTGCTGGACCCGGTTTCCCCTGACTGCCTGCTTCCTCCGGACCGGGCGAAAGCGCTGCGCGCCCGGCTGCTGGCCAAGCTCCGCGACCGGGCGCGGATCGCCCGTGGCCCTGTCCTGACGGTCCGCGTTTCCGAGGAGACGGCCCTCGGGCTGGACGAGATCGGCCGCAGGCTGTTCGGGTGCACGAGCCGCTCGGAGACGGTGAAGGCGATGGCCCGGGTCGCGACCACGCACCTGAGGTCATCAGAAGGAAAACGGGATGGGTCGGGCGCCGGGTAACCGGGGCTGCCCGCCGCCACGCCGTCGGGGAAAGGACAACCACCATGGGCCGCCGCACGACGCCGAGGCGTGAGAGGATGGCCGCCATGCTGCTCCAGCAGGAGGTCGGCGACGATTGCTTCGCGTGGCTGGCCAAAGCTGGCGTGGCGATGCGGCACCCGGGCGTGCTGAGGCGCGTCGGGCAGTACCGGGAGGCTGGGGGGCCGGAACCCATCCTGGCCTTCCCGCCCGAGGCGACCGACGAAGAGCACAACGCGCTCGCAGATTCATTCCCGGTGCGCCGCACGGCGTGGCGCGCAGCACGTGGCGCCGCGCAGGCGGATTGGCTGACCCGGCACGTGCTGAATCCGCACTCGCCCGACTTGCTGGTGACCGAGAAGTTCGCCGTGGCCACGCGGGCGCGGCTGCTGGCGAAGCTGCGTGACGAGGTGCGCCGGGCAGAGGATTTCCGCACCATCCGAATAGACGCCGAGACTGCCGGATGGCTGGACACGCTGGCCAGTTACAACGGGCTGGGCAGCCGGTCGGCGGCCGTCGAGATGATGGTCCGTGTCGTCATGGAGGCGTCCGGCGGCAAGGCGTCCGCGAAGGATTGACGCCCGGTCATGCGGGCCGTCGCGCGGCCGTCGCCTCCGTCCCGCCGCGCGGCGCCGTTCCTGTGATTGGACCGGCGATCGCGTCGGCGCCACCTTCGCCGCCGCACGCCAGCAAGGCTTGGTCGTTGGTCACCAAGGACGGCGTGCGCGGAAGCAGAAGGAATGCGCATGCCCGGCAAGGACACGACGTTCATCGGCCACACCCCTGCCCCGCTGGCACGCCCGGAGGGACAGCCGCCGGTGGTGCAGGGCGCCGACGGGTCCTGGATGCTGGAGCTGTCGCGGGGCCCCGAGGGCGCGTTCGCTTTCGCCTACGAGCGGGTCGGCGGCATCGTCCGCGTGACCGGCCAAGCGGTGCTGCGGCATCCGGCCGGTCATGTGCTCCAGCCGGTCACCGTCGTTCTGCGCGAGGAGGACGCCGGGAAGCTGGGCGCAGGAATCCTTGGCATCATCGGATCATGAGAGCCGATAGGCGGTCGCGTCGAGACGCGGCGGGCCACAGCCAAATCGGCATAACCCTCTGTGACATTCGCCTGTCGCCGCCCGAGCCAAGCGACTATAGGCTGCCGGGAATTCGCGGATGGCATCCATGGCCGACGACAGCATTGAAACCCCGGCAAAGCCTGGAACCTACCGGCCCGGCGTCGTGATCGGCGCAAGGGTCGCCCTCGCGCACATCACGGAGACTGCTCGAGAGCCCTGCTACGCCATCACCTTCCGGCATCCTCCCCTCTCGGACAGGACGCTCGCGTTCACATCGAGGGGACGCGATCAGCTCATCGATGCGCTCGGCTCCGCACCTGTCGGGCACCTGGTGACCCGGGTGGCGGGCTCGGACATGGCCGCTTTCGATGCGGGGATGGCTGCATTCCAGCAGGCGTCCAGCGGCATGGGATCGGCCGCCAATGCCGGGAACATCAATGACTACGCGACCCGGTCGATGGTCGCCGAGGTGAGCGCCTCGCCGACTTCAAACGATCTCGTCCTCGTCTCTGGACGGCTTCATGAAGGCGGCACCTTCGACATCATCTTGCCGCCGCACGTGGTCCCCGTCCTGATCGGGATGCTGCTCGACTGAGACGCAAGCGAGGCGAGGTGCGGCACCCTCAAGCACGATAGTTCCCAGCGTAATCCTCTGCGGAACGTACGGCCTCGCCCTCTCCACGAGGCGAGCCATCTCGGATGTGGGATCGATCATCGGTTGTCCTCCTGACCTGCCACAACGGAGCAGCGTGCCCCATGTTCGGTCATGGGGGCTGGAAATGGAGCCCTCCAAGCTATCGGCCCGTGCCGATCACCTTACCGCCGCCTGCCCTTAGGCCGCGCCGCATCGAGCAGGCTCCTGCAGCGTTCGAGCGTCCGTTCGTCGACGCACTGTTCCCAGGGCGACCGGCCCAATGCGGGGTGCTTGCCGCGTAGCCACATGTGCGCCCAGTCCGGCTGACCGGGGAAGCGGGCCATCACCTCCGCCTCCAGCCTGCTCCGGCAGCCTGCCACAACGGCGGCAGCCTCCGCCTCCTTGTCGAGGCGGCGCCTCTCGGCTTCCCGGGTCGCCATGATGCGGTCCCGCTCGCCCGCCATCGCCTCGCTGATGCGGTTCCTCGCCTGCCAGTCCAGGGCGAACTGCCCCTCGTCGAGGGGCAGCCCGGTTGCGGCGCTGACCGCATCACAGACCCAGGTCGTGCCCGCATGTTGACCCATCAAGGCGACGGCTCGTGTCATCAGGGTGCCCACGAAGTCCCCTGACTCTTGGCGGCGGCGTTCCGCAGCCTGCCGCGCGAACTCCTCGCGCTCGAGGCGTGCGGCCTCCTGCCGGGCACGCGCCTCGTCCCGGCGCCTCAGCCGCACCGCATCCAGCGGCAGGCCCAGCAAGCCGCCCTCGTACGGACTGGCTTGCGGCTGGACCATCCTCTCGAGCTCATCGAGCCTTCGCATGAGGCGCCCGAAGCCCTCGCCGCCCTCCTCGGCCAGCACACGAGGCACCGCACCGAACTCGGGGACAGCCCTCTCCAGCCAGCCTGCCGTGTCCGCCCAGGGCAGCCCAGCCGCCTTCAGCATGGTGCCCAGCTTGTCCTGGAGTTCACCTTGGCGGCGCCTCGCCTCACTCGCCGCCTCCATCCGCTGCCTGGCTTCCCACCCGACGGTCTGGGCGGCCACCCAGCCCTGGCGGACGCGCATCAGCAGGCCGCGCTCCGCCAGCCAGTCGGCGTAGTCGGCGATGACCTCGTGGGGCGGGCGGAAGCCCGGCACGCGCTCCTGGATGTGCGCGACCAGCTCCGGCTCCCAGTTCCGCCGGATCTGGAACGGCGCCTTGAGCATCTGCCGCTTCTGGAGGGTCCTGAGCGCGGCGTCGCCCGTCACCCAGTGGCCAGCGGCGCCAATGGCGACATGGTCCAGGAACGCCGCCTGCCACGTCTCGGCGACTACCGCGAAGCATCCGTCACCGGGGACGGCCCGGCCGACGAACCCGCCGAAGCCAGCGTCCACGGCCCTGATGCGCCAGCTGGAGTGGCCAGGGCTCACCGGCTCAACCCAGGCGCCCGCGATCTCGTCGGCGATCCGGCCATGGAGCCGCTGCAAGCGCCGCTTCTCGACTGCCGCCCGCTCCGCCGCGATGCGCCGCAGGCGCTCCTCCTCAACGGCGACCTTGGCGTTGTGCAGCCAGTGGCGGGGCGCCGCGCGCAGGACATGCTCGGCGTGCTCGGCACGGGAGGCGTGCCGGGGAACACGGGAGAGGTCTATCTCGACCGCGGGCAGGTTCCGCTCCCGCAGGAGGGCCAGCTTCTCGGGGCCGCAGGGATGGCGGACGTGGAACTCGAGGAGCAGCTCCCTGCCCCGGCCGCGGATGACGGCATCGGGCCGCAGGCCACCCATGTCGACCTCGGCCTCCGCCGCCTCGTAGGGGAAGACGGTGGCGAAGGCGACGTCCTGGCGCAGGCCGTCGACCTCGGCCACCGCGTCCGGCAGGAGGATGTCGCGGGCTTCCAGCACGATCTCCTTGGCCAGCCGGTGCAGGGTGGTTTCCCATGCGCCGACGCAAGCGCGGTCCACGTGGTGGGCGAAGTGGTGGACCTTGATGGCACCCTTGCGGGCCACCAGCCGCTCGCCGCAGCCTGGGCAGCGGCACCGGCACGCCAGCCCCGAGGCCACCTCCGACACGTGGGCCAGGCGGCCATCCTCGGCCAAGCCGTAGGGGAGCCGGGTGCCGTCCCTGTCCAAGTCATGCATCGCGGGAGGCTGGCAGCTGGTTGGTCCGTCCATGGCGCCGGTGAGCTTCGGGGAGGCGGCAGCATAGCATCAACTCGCTGGTTCGGAGCCCCGCCGGACGAGCAGGTCGGCCCCCGCGATGGCTTTGGCTGCCCCGCGGAGGCCATCGTTCAGCCCAACAGCCGACAAGCTGTCCTGCGACTTTGCCAGCCTCGGCATCCCACCGTGGAGGTTCAGATGCGTCGGATCGTAGTGGCGGCAGCAGCCGCAATGACAGCGAGTCTGCTCACGCTGGCGGCGCACAACGCGTCCGCGGCCCCTGCCGCCAGCATCCTGGCTGCCCCGCCAGCCGCTGCCCAGACCGTGCAGTACTGGGACCAGCGGCCGTACGACGGCAACTGGGAGCGGCGCCAGCAGTGGCGGGAGTGGCGCCGGGAGCGGGACGAGGCCCTCATCGCCGAGGCCGCGCGGCGCGAAGCCTGGCGCATCGAGCAGGAACGCGAGCAACGCCGGGCGTGGCGGCACCAGCAAGGTTATGGCCCGCGCTACGAACGCGGTTGGTGATTGGAGGCTAGGAAGCGGCACCTCTAGGGAAGCCGCCCCTTCACCCAGTTGAAGGGCCGAAAAGCGCTGCGCGTACCAGAGCCTCGGTGTCCTCATCGCGCACTGAGATGCGCACCGGCACGTCCCTCGTAAATGGCCGCTTCAGGTTCCGTGCATGCACCTCAACCCGGATCGAGCCGCCGTTTCCGGGGAGGCGGTCGAGCCGCGCCACCACGGCCTGCGTCCATACCCTCGGTTGGACGTGATGGCGGAGAAGCTCGCATTCGAGATCCCATCGCGCCTGCAGGCGTACAGGCGCTCCACCTCGCCAGTAGAAATCCTCCGGATCCCGCGGTTTGGGTTGGCGCGGGAACAAGGAATCCACGGGAACTCGCAACTCCTCCATTGGACTGCGGTAGCCCAAGCCGCTGAGCATCTCGCTACCGTGCAAGCCAGGCATTCCCGGCAGGGGCCCAAGACCGGCATCCCGCATGATCTTCTGCATGCGTTCGTGCTCCGCCAAAGCGGATCCGTATGCGCCGCCCGCCTCGGCAATGCGCATGGCCTCGAGAACTGACATCGTCCTGTTCGGCTTCACAGTGTCCGGGGTCGGCTGGGCCACCTCTCGGTAGATTTTACGCCAGCCGGGGGCTTTGGGCGGCGGCCGGAGCGACGTCGGAACAGGCTGCGCAACAGCATTTGCCTTCCCCGCCGCCTTCTTCTTGGGACCATCATCGAGATCCTTGAGAAGCAGTCCGGCTGTTGCCTCCAGGGATACCCGAACACCTTCTGCGGCAGCGACACCGACGTTCTCCAGGCAGAATTTGAATGATGCGTCGAACTCCGGCCGCTGCCGCTGCTTCGGCAGGTTGTCGATGAGGGCGCGTGCCTCTTCAAGCCAGGTGTCGTACGCGGTGTTGTAGGTGGCGAGCTGCTTCTCCGTCGGCCCAACCCAGTCGAACGGTCCCTCGAGTTCCGCGAGGTCGAAGGGCTGGCCTGCGGCAGGTGTGAACGGATCCTTTTCGTCCGCCTCGGTTGGCCTGGGGAACTCGACCACCCGCGGGTGTCGAGCCTGGAGTTCCGCCAGCAGAGCCTCTACCCGTTCCTCGGCCAGGACCGGGTATCGCACCACATCAAGCGGAACGACCCTAGCTGGGGCATCTTGCAGGCGCACCTCGACCGCGATGGCTGGACCATCGCCCTCCATCTCCTCCAGGCGCCTTTCCAGCTCCTTGATCCGCTTGTCGCGCGTGTCCGGCTCGTCGGGCAGTTGCCAGCCCGGTCGCGTGGTACGCACCACCGGCAGACCGTGGCCCGCCGCCTTTTCGAGAGGCCCGCTGTCGGCGGTGAGGACGGTGCAGTCCTCGCCGATCACGTCGCGGAAGTGCAAGACATCGGCGACGAAGGCATCATCCCCAAGGATGAAGGGAGCCTCCAGGTCAGGCGGCACTGCCCAAGCCCCAGGGCGCGGTGGCGCCATCTCAAGGGTCACCCTTGGATCGGCGGCCCGCAGCTCCACCGGCTGCTTCGTCTCCACCACCTCGGCGATGACAGCCGCGTACTTGCGCGCCCTCTTCTGCGGGCGCCCCTGTAGCTCGAACTTCTTCTTGTCAAGTTCCCGAGCGGTGTTGCGGCAGATCACCAATCTGATGTGGTCGTCCCCAGTGATCTGCGCCCACGGGATAGCTGCCGGATCTTGGTGGTGCAGGAAGAAGTTGGTGTCGGGGAAGACGATCATGGGCGAGCTCCGGCGGCAGCGTCCGGCGACTGGAAGCCGCAACTGCGCTGCCATGGAATCTGCCTCGTTTCTCGGCTGCGATCCAGCCGGTGTTTCACGTTTCAGAAGGCTCGTCAGCGGGATCAGCAAGGCGCCACGCCCGCCACGACGCACGTCGTGATGGTGGGGGCTCCCGGGTTTGAATCCTTGTTGTATTGTTGACGGAGCACGCCGCCGGGCGCCGCTGCCCGCCGGTGGGCAGGCCCGCGCGCGGCGGGACCGGATGTAACCATGCGCTTCGTGGCCGACGGCCCTGACATCCCCGACGCCGTCCGGCGCGCCCTGGAGGACGAGGAACTGGTCCTGTTCTGCGGAGCAGGTGTGTCCATGTCCACCGGGCCCGGCGTCGCCGGAATGCCTTCCTTCAGCCAACTGGTGAACAGCGTCACGGGGGCGCTGCGGCAGGTCCTAAATGACCAGGAGCAGGCTGCCCTCACGGGGTACCAGTACGATCGCGCCCTACACCTGCTGGAGCAGCGCCTGGGCCGAAACCGGGTGCGGCAGGCGGTTGTCGACGTGCTGACGGTCACGGCGCCGTTCGAACGCCACAAGGCGGTGCTCGAGTTGGCCCGGCTGCGGGACGGCGGCTTCCGCATGGTGACCACCAACTTCGACCCGCAGTTCGACCATGCTGCCAAGGCCCTGGGCTACGAGGTCACCAACGACGTCGCGCCCATGCTGCCCGTGCCGAAGCAGCACCGTTGGCGCAGCGTCGCCTACCTTCACGGCAAGATCGCACCCGGCGCCACGGGCGAGCACACGTCGGTGCAGTCACTGGTCTACACCACCGGCGACTTCGGGCTGGCATACCTCACCGAGCGCTGGGCCAGTCGGTTCGTCACCGACCTGTTCACCAAGTACCCGGTGCTGTTCGTGGGATACAGCGTCGACGACCCGGTGATGCGCTACCTGATGGACGCCTTCGCCGCCGAGCGTCAGCTTGCTGGGTCATCAGCCAAACCGTCGCCACGAGCCTGGGCATTCGCGCCCTACCAGGATCCGACGGCCATGGCCCAGGAGGAGGAGGCGTGGCGCGCGAAGGGCGTCGAGCCCATCCCGTACGCGGCGCCCAATCACGACCACTCGCTGCTCTACGACACCCTCGCCGAGTGGGGGCAGCGGAAGAAGTTCGGGCTCACGGCACGCATCCGTGCGGCCGAGCGGGCCTCCGACATCATCCCGGTCCCCCCCTACTCCGTCGATCACGAGGTGGAGGCGGTGCGCTGGGCGCTGGAGGAACCGGCTGCCGTTCTCAGCTTCGCCAAGGCCGAGGTGCCTGCCCCGATCCAATGGCTGCCGGTGCTCGAGGAGTGGCAACTCCTCGGCGTGCGCGCAAGCCTCCCCGCGACGGGTGCGTCGGTGTCCCAGACCCCCCAGGACGTGGCGGCACGCTGGGTCTCGCCAACCCACTTCCAGCTGATGGTCTGGCTGACGCGGCACCTGGACAAGCCGGAGCTGCTCGACTGGGTGCTGAAAGGTGGCAGCCCTCACCCCGCCCTGCAGACGGCGATCTTGGACCGCTTGGATGAACCCGCCGCCGCGCCGGGTGCCGTCGCGAAGCCGAACGAGAAACCTCATCTCGACACCGGGTTGGAGGCGGCCTGGCGCCTGGTCGCGCATCCTATGGCCCGCGCGCCCATGGCGGACCTCGCGGACGTTCACGCGTGCTGGACGCGCCTCAAGGGCGGGGCGGACGACCATGTCACCCGGCAGGACTTCACGCGGATGATGGCCCCTATCCCACGGATCAAGCGCACCCATCCGTTTTTCGAGCCGAGTGCGCCGCCTCCTGGAGGAACCGCCTCCTTCCGTCTGCCAACGGCTGGAGACCACGTCGCCATCGACATCGAGCTGGCCTGCGGCGACATGCTCGAATCCCTGCTCGAGGCAGTCCGGGGCCGGACGGCCTTTCTCGCGGCGGTGGCGGATGACCTGATCAGCCAGCTGAAGCGCGCGCTCGACCTGTTTGCCCTGGTGGGGCAGGCGGGCGAAACCAGCGATCCGCTCCCTGTCATGTACCGCCCGGTCCGACCCGGCCCCGAGGCCCGCGGTTACGAGGACTGGACGCGGTTGATCGACGTGACGCGGGATTCGATGGAGGCGTTGAGGGAAACGAACGCCCAGGCGGCGGATGCCCTTCTGCTCCGCTGGCGGGCGCTCCCTTACGTCCTGTTTCAGAGGATGGCTCTCGATGCCTACGCAGTCTGAAGCGCGCTTGGCGGCAGGTCTCGACTACCTGCTGTCCGGCGACATCCTGTGGTCAAGGCGTCACGAACCGGAAAGCATGCGCCTCCTGGGGCGGCTCTGGCGGGAACTGCCCGAGGAAAGCGCCGCCCGGCTGGCCGGGAGGGCTGTCGCCGGTCCACCAGATGTCGAGGATGCCGACCGGCGGGCGTGGCAGCTCGCCTCGAGGCTGGCCGAGATGCGCGACGCGGGCGACAGACCGCTGCCGCCCGAAGCATCCGCTCTCCTTGCGGCCTACGAGGCGGCGCACGGCCCCGTGGAAGCGCCGTCGTCGGTGAGGCTCGGGTTCGAGTTCGAACGCCTGGGCGTGCCTGATCGCGCGGGCGTGTCGGAGAGGGAGATGCGCGCGCTGAAGCTGGAGGAGCTCGTCTCGCTCCTGCAAGAGCCCGCCGTCCGCCAGCACCGCGCCTTCGACGACACGCGAAAATCCCTGATGGCGCTCTGGGGCGAGGTGGTTCCGTCACGGCCAAAGGCGGCTGCGAGGGTGCTCGAGCAGCTCGCGGCCCGGGGGATTTGGCCGGGTGACACCTGGCAGGCCACGCTGGTTGCCTTCAGCGGGATGAAGCGGGGTTGTGCCAAGGCCGCCCTGTTCCGCCGAATGGCTCCCCTCCTGCTCCAGGCGCCGGACTCGTTCCTCCAGAACCGGGAAGTCGCCTGGGCCATCGGGTACTGGCTTCCGGGAGCCACGCGAGTAACCGCAGCGGATCCGGCCGACCTTTTCTGGCAGCTCTGGGACCGGCTGGCTCCGATCTTCTTCGCGCTACCTGTCTCTCTCGGCCCGGATACCAGCCCCCTGGACGCCGCGATCAACGAGCCGCCGGGGCGCCTGACCGAGGCGCTCCTGCACCGCTTCTTTGCCTACCAACCGAAAGTGGGCCAGGGCATTCCGGCGGAGGCGGAACTACGCCTGCGTCAGGTGACGTCCGGCGGCGGGGACGGCTTTCTGCTTGGACGCGTGATCCTGGCGCGCCACCTGACTGCCCTGTTCATGACACAGCAGGACTGGGCGCAGCAGCACTTGGTCCCGAAGTTCAGCTGGACGGTACCCCGCGAGGCCGCGGCCCTGTGGAAGGGCTTCATCGCCGGGGGTTCCATTCACCCCAAGGTCTTGTCGGCGCTCAAGGACGATCTCCTGGATACGCTGCGCCATCACGACAGCGAGGTGCACCGCTCGAAGGAGCAGCTCTGGTCGCTTTTGGTGATGGCGTGCATCGAGGTTCCCGGTCTCATCGAGGCAAAGGAAGCCCAATCCCTGCTCCGGTCGGCAGATCCGGAGGCACGCCGCCACGCCGCGTTCCAGTTGTACCGCATGATGCCGGATGACGCGGCGAAGGCAGCGGCTTTCTGGGAAGCCCGACTTGGCCCCTGGATCGACGAAGCCTGGCCCAAGGATGTCGGCCTGCGCGACGCGGGCAGTTCCGAAAACCTTGCACTGGCGGCAGCCGCTAGCGGGGAGGCTTTCCCGCTGGCCGTGGACCTGATCGCGGGCACGGTGGTCCGGTGCAACCAGCACTTCCGCCTTGTCCACAACTTGGCCGAGAACGACCTCCCCGAGCGGTTCCCAAATGACGTTCTGAAGCTACTCGACGCGATTACAGATGGCTTGGGGAACTCCTGGGATGGGCTGGGGCTACGCCGCCTGCTGAGACGCGTCTTGGACGCCAATCCGGATCTGAGCACGGATCCCCGGTACACTCAGCTGGACGCGAACCTGCGCCGACAGGGTGGTTGAGGCGGCACCCTGCGGCGACGCCATGAGAAGGCCATGTGGCAGCCCATGTGCAACCTTGCTGCCCACAGGCGCGGGGCGCCACCGGATCGGAGTTTTGCCGCACCGCGGTTTTCGCTGGATGAGCCGCTGTTCACGATCCGCGGAGCGACATGCCGCATCCGAATGACGATGGGCGCCCAGGTACATGCCTTTTGGTGCCGTTTTGAGAGTCTGCGCCCCGGCCGGTGGTCGGCGCACAGTCTCTGGAATGGCGTACTCGGCGCCCACTGCTAGGCATCTGATCCTACGAGATTTCGGGCATGGCCGTCGGTAGCCAGCGACACCGAACGCGTCGTGTCGGCCCGCGACGCCATGAATGTTGCAAGGAAAACCACAAGGATTCAGGGCGATAGATCGGCTTGCGGGAGGGATTGTCACCCGGTCTCAAGGCAGCTGGTGATGCCTCCTTTGCTGGCAAATCACACCGACGCATGCCTATTGCGCCGGGCGAGATGTTCCGCTTTTGTTCTGGGTATGACGACCGCCCTTCCCTTCCCTGAGGCGACTGAACCGGGTCCCCCTGGCCCGGCGGGGTACGTCGGCGGGCGCGAAAACGGGCACTGGGTCGTCATCCCCGCGCCCGCATAGGGCGCCCGGCGGCCCCTCCCGCGGGCCGCCACCAACACACCGACAACCACCCATCAGAGACAGGAGGCACCATGCTCATCATCGGTGAACGAGGAACCGTGCGCGGCGACGTCGAGGCGGAAGCCAGCAGGCTGGAGGCACTGGCGGCGGACCTGCGGCGGCTCGCGGCGGCCGGGATGCCGTCGGCGGCGGAGCTGTCGGAGGCGCCGCTGCTGGAGGGATGGGCCGTGACCTCGCGCCCGGTCATGTGCCTTGTCGGCGCCGTCACCGGCCATCCGCTGCTGGACGGCCCCTACTGCCGGACCTCAGACCTTTGGGCCTTCGCGCCGACCGTGGGCTGGGCGCGAACGTTGAACCGCCTCTATCGCCTCGGCGCCCCGCGCGCGCCCATGCCGGTCGTGCCGCCGCCCGCCGACCGGACCTGCTCCCTGGGCCTGCGGTGACACCATGCCAAACCCCATCCCCAGCACCTCCGCATCCGCCCCCTCACCTGCCCTGCCGCCCGGCAGCATGGGTGGCGCCGCCGCCCTGACCGGCGACGCGCTGGACCTCGCTATCGAAGGGCTGGCCGAAGCCGTCGAGGAGGAGATCGGCCACGAGCCGTTCCACCTCGGTCCCGTTCCGCCGCAGGCGCGGAAGCCAACGCCCCCGCCCGTCCACCAGCCATCGCGCGTGCGCCTGGAAGACCCTGCCGAGGCCGCAGCCCACGCCATGCTCCGGCGCCTGCTCGAGGCCGATCCGACCCTGCACGGCAGGGCGCGGGAGCCGGGCGCGGTCCTCGTGGTCGAGGTGCCGGACGCCGAGTGGGTCGTCCCCGTCGCCGAGACCTGGCGCATGCTGATCCAGGGCACGGACGAGGTACCGTTCGACGGCGACGACGCCCAGGACCGGCCATACCGGCGGATCAGCAAGATTGAGCCGAGCTGGGCCGAGTTCCGCCGCGACGGCTCCGACCGCT
Organism: Teichococcus aerofrigidensis; assembly: GCF_054073225.1. Classification (NCBI taxonomy): domain Bacteria; kingdom Pseudomonadati; phylum Pseudomonadota; class Alphaproteobacteria; order Acetobacterales; family Roseomonadaceae; genus Roseomonas; species Teichococcus aerofrigidensis. The sequence continues at coordinate 42,799 of NZ_JBSXMU010000001.1, read as the reverse complement.
GGCACCGCCCCGAGGACGGCAACGGCGCCGTCCGCACCATGGTCGCCAGCGGGCGCCCGGTCTACGGCTTCAGCCCGGCGCCCGCCCGCTGCCTGCCATCCGATCTGCTGCGGGCCGCCACGGCGACGGTGACCGTCGGCCCGCTGGATCCGGCCGCGCTGGCCGAGGCGGCGACCATGTTGACGGGCGCCGCGCCGGTCACCGCGTCCGTACCGCCGGAGGTGGCGCGGCTGGTCACCGTCGGTGACCTGTGGCTGGCCCGGCTGCCCCACCAGGATGCCGACGACTACCTCCGGCGGCTGGCGGAGCTGGCGTCGCAGCGGCTCTCCGTCCGCCCGCTGACGCTCGACGGCCTGCACGGGATGGACGAGGCCGCGCGGTGGGGCAAGGACGTCGCGCGCGATCTCACCGACTACGCCCGCGGCGCGTTGCCGTGGCGCGACGTGGACCGCGGCGCCGTGCTGGTCGGTCCCACCGGCACCGGCAAGACGACCTTCGCCAGGGCGCTGGCGGCGCAATGCGGGGTGCCGCTGGTGACCGGCTCGCTGGGCCAGTGGCAGGGCGCCAAGGACGGCCACCTCGGCACGACCCTCGGCGCCATGCGCGGGACCTTCGAGGCCGCGCGCAAGGCGGCGCCCTGCATCCTGCTCGTGGACGAGATCGACAGCTTCGGCAACCGCACCACCTTCCGCCACCACGACCGCGACTACTCGGTCCAGGTGGTCAACGCCTTCCTCGAGGAACTGGACGGCGCCGCCGGACGCGAGGGCGTGGTCGTCCTGGGCTGCTGCAACGACGCCAGCCGCATCGACCCGGCCATCCTGCGTCCGGGTCGCCTGGAGCGCCTGATCCGGGTGCCGCTGCCGGACCAGGCGGCGCTGGCCGCCATCCTGCGCCACCACCTCGGCACCGATCTGCCCGGCGCCGACCTATCGCGCCTCGCGCTGCTGGGCTTCGGGTCCACCGGCGCCGAGGCCGAGCGCTGGGTCCGCGGCATGCGGCGGCGGGCGCGGCACGACCGGCGGGAGGCGACCCTGGCGGACCTGGAGGCGGAGTTGCGCGGCGGCGGGCCCCGCCCGGCCCCGGAGGTGCTGCGCCGCGTGGCCATCCACGAGGCCGGGCACGCCGTGGTGGCGGCGCTGGGACGGCCGGGTGCCCTGATCTCGGCCACCGTCGTGGCGCAGGGCGACCGCGCGGGCCGGGTGCTCTGGACGGAGCCCGCCGATGGTCAGACCACGGTCACGCGGGCGGCGCTGTCAACATTGCTGCGCGAGGCGCTGGCGGGCCGGGCGGCTGAGGAGGAGCTGCTCGGCGAGGCATCGGCCGGGAGCGGCGGCGGCGCCGAGAGCGACCTCGCCACGGCGACGCGCCTCGCGACGGCGGCGGTGACCGCGCTCGGCCTCGACAAGGGCGGTGGCGCCCTGGTCTGGCGCGGCTTGCCGGAGGCGGCCGGTGTCCCCGCGCTGCTGGCGGCGCGGCCCGACGTCGCGCGCCGGGTCGGCGAGATGCTGGACGCGGCCTACGCCGAGACGCGGTCGGTGGTCCGGCACCACGGCCTGGCCATCTGCCGTCTGGCGGACATGCTGGTCGCCAAGGAGACGGTGCCGGGCGCCGAGATCGAGGCCCTGGTCGCGGCGTCCGGGGCGGCCGCGAAGGATTGCCGACCGCCATGCGCCGGTCGCCGCCCCCGGAGGGTGCGGCCATGACCGGCCCCGACCCGGACGCCTCGCCAGAGCTGTCCATGAAAATGGCAGGGGGGCGCGAAACCAATCCAGGCGCCAGCCGTCTCTGCAGCCATGATCTCCACGAAGCGAATAGCCACGGACTGAGGATTTGCGGCACGGCACCCACGTCGCTGTGCCCGCCTGCAGCTTTCCTGGCCTCACCGCTGAGGACATCATGCACCACCACAAATCCTTTGCGCCGACGACGGCGCGGCGCACGCCGCCGCGTGGCGCGCGCGGTTTCCTTCCAGGCTTCCGGGCCAAGTTCCGGCTCCCCACCCTGATACGTCGTTCTCGCGCCGTCTGACGCCGCCCACCGGCGGCATCCCGAACGCTCAAACGATTGGAAGCCACGATGCGCCGATTCGCATTGGGGGCAGTGCCGACGCGCGGCAACTGGAACCCCAAATTCCCGGCCAAGCCCCCCAAGGGGAAGGCCAAAGGCAAGATTGTCAGCAAAGAAGCCGGGGGCGAGGAACCCGAGGAAGAAGAGCAGGACCAACCGAAGGCTCGGACACAGGTCCCGACTTACTACCCGCCAGCCAAGGGCAAGCGGCGTTACGAGCACCTGCGGAGTTATCACCATCGCGACGCCGCGTTCCTCTTGGACGCCCGGCACGAGGTGCTGGGCTGGACCTCCACAGCCGAGGCCATCGAAGTCCACTGGGAAGGCAAGGACTTCAAATTCGTCCCCGACTTCATCGTGCATGAGGAGACGCGCTCCTACGCGCTGACAATCCTGCACCCGCTGGCCAAGCCGGACACGCGCCGCAAGAAGCGCCTCGCCGCCATGCGCGCGGCCTGCGAGCGCCAGGGTCTTGGCTTCGTTCACTCGAACCGCGACGAGGTCACCGAGGACGTCGCGCTGCCCGGTGCCAAGGACCTATTCTATTACCGCTACTGGCAGTGGCCGGACTCCCTGCCCTTCTCGGTGTCGACCGTGGCCGAGCGTCACGCCCCTGCCACCCTTGGGGAGTTGCACCGGCTGCTGGATGGCCTCGCCACCTGGCATCAGCTGCTGTCCATGGTCGCGAACGGGTTCGTGGTTGCCGACATCTCGGCCGGGCTCGGACCGGACACCCCCGTGTTGGCCTGGCGGACTAAGGGGTGGCGCACATGAGCAACCGATACCTGCCCCGACTGGGCCAGATCGTCCGTTGGGACGGCCACCCGTGGATGGTGGAGCGCCTCGACAACGACGGCCTCGACCTGCGCAACCGGATGACCGGCGAGGTCCTGACCTGGGGCCTCGCCTCCTGGATCCTGCACTGGCAGAACGGCAGCCTGCGCCAGCCGACCGTCCCGGAGCCGCTGGACCGGCGGCGCCTCGTCCGCGGCACCTACATCCACCGCCAGGGCAGCGTCTGGCGCGTGAAGCTGTTCAAGAGCGGCCTGATCCACCTGGAGAACGTCAAGACCGACGAGACCGCCGTCGTCAACAACATCGCCTGGCAGGAGGAGTGCTGGCGCGGCGAGAGCTGGGTCGTCGATTCACCTGACGCGGACCTGCCGGAGCGCATCCGGGAAGTGCTCCGCGTCCCGCTCGACGGCTTGCCGAGCTCGATGAAAGCCAAGGTGCAGTGGAGCGCCGTTTTCGTGGAGGCGTACCGTGACCCGGAGCGCTTCTACCGCGAGAGGATGCCGGACCTCCCCGTCGCCGAGCGCATCGACCTCAGCGGCCGCGTCTCCAAGGCGACCCTCCTCGCCTTCCTGAAACAGGTCGCGAAGGCGACCGGGCAGAAAGCCCCGGGCGTCAGCACGTTCTACGGCTGGCTCAACACGTTGAAGCAGGCAGGCGGGGACATCCGCGCCCTCGCGCCCCGCTTCGACAGGCAGGGACCGCGGGGGCGCAAGATGCCCGCTATGGTCGAGCAGTGGCTGATCGAGACCATCACACTAGTCTGGCTCACGCGGCAGGAAAACCGCAAGTCGAAGGTCTGGAGCGCGCTCAACGACCGGGTGACGAACTGGAACACGGCGAACCCGGACAACCAGCTCTGGTGTCCGAGCGAAAGCCAGGTGGCCCGCTATATCCGCGAGGAAGTTGACCAGCACGTCGCCGTCCGCCGTCGCAAGGGCAAGAAGGAGTTCGACAAGGTCCGCACCATCGGCAACGGTGTGGTCACGACCTTCCCGCTGGAGCGTGTCGAGGTCGATCACTTCCGCCTGCGGCGGATCAGGGTGCTGGACGACCGGAGCGGCCTGGACATGGGCGGCGCCTGGGTCTCCATCGCCTACGACCACTTCACCCGCATGCCGCTCGCGCTGATCGTCCATTTCGCGGGCGAGACCCTCGGCATCGGGTTCAGCGTCCTGCGGATGACGATGACGCCCAAGGGCTTCCTCAAGAAGCTCGTACCGAACCTCGACTACGAGTTCCCGACCGGCGTTCCGATGTCGTTCTTCTTCGACCAGGCCGCGGCGACGAATAATGACCACGTGCGCAACGCGTCCCTGGTCCTGGACATGATCATGGACTACGCCGAGGGCGAGAACCCGCAGCTCAAGGCGTGCATCGAGCGCTTCATCCGGAACTTCCGCGAACAGGCGGAGCGGCCGCTTGCGGGACCCAACCCGCCCAGCCACCGCGAGGATAACGACCCCGAGAAGCCGGATGCCATCATCCGGTACTCCGACCTCGTGCGTCGCCTCTGGACCTGGGTCGCCATGGTCTACGCCAAGTCGTGGCACACCGGGATCGACGACGTGCCCCTTCGCCGCTGGCAGGAGCACACGGACAGGCACCCGCCCCGGGCACTCCGCAGCGAGCACGACCTGACTGTGCTGCTCACCCACCGGCACATGTGCCTGCCGCTGCGCGGAAGGGTCACCACCCAAGGTCTCACGTGGCACGGCGAGGCCATCCGGCAGATCGTCGCCAACCCGAACTACCGCAAAGGCACGAAAATCCAGGTCCTCTTCGACGAGCACGATGTGTCGCAAGCCTGGGTCGTCAACCCGTTCACGGGTGCGATCGCAAAGGTCGAACCCTTCAATCGTCGCCTGATGGTCGGTCTCACCCTCCACCAGCACGACATCACTCTCAAATTCAATAGGCGCCTGGAGCGGACCTACGACACCGACGAATTGCGGGCCCTCAAGGCCGCCCTGCTCGAGGACGCCACGCGGCTGCTGGCCAGCGGCAAATCGCTGTCCAAGCTCAAGCGGAATGCCCTGGTCCGCTTCCTGATGATGAACAGCAACCAGCCGTCCGGCGACGACACCGGCGACGTGCAGCCGCAACCGGACGCCAGTGAGCCGCAGGCGGCGCCCGAGAAGTCGGAGAACACAAGCGACGAGGGCCGCGCGGCACGTCCGCGGCGGCAGGCGAAGCGCATGCGCGGCGACGAAGGGCAATGAGTACCATGGACCAGAACGAAATCGACCGTCTCGTCAGGCTCTCGGGCAGGTTCCGCGAGCTCTACCTGCCGACTGACAAGTCGGACGAAATCCAGCGAGATATTCGTCGCCTCCACCACCGCGACCATGGGTCGTCTGGCGAGGCTGGCATCCTTCTCCTTGTCGGGGGGTCAGGCAGCGGTAAGTCAAAGCTCGTCCTGGACTACACCAGCCAGTTCCCCGACCAACCCCGAGCCATCGCTGGCCCGGATGGCGCATTCGCTGACCGCAAAGACGTGTTGTACTTCAAAGCGCCGAACGGAAGCGAGAAGGACGTCGCCGAGGTCTGGTTCGCCGCGCTGACCGGCCAGAGCATCGATCACGTCGTAGGTCGGGGCCGGAAGCGCCTCGTCATCCAGGAGGACATCGTTGCGGTGGGCCGGGACGTGGGGAACAGGCTCGTCGTCGCTGACGAGTTCAGCCAGTGCCTCGAAGGCAAGGACACCGCTGCCATCAAGCGCATCGCGAGTCTCTGCCGGTACATCGTGAACGCCAAGGGCGGACCGTCCCTCATCATCGCCGGTACGGCATCCGTCCTACTGCTCAGGGAGGCCGACGCGGAATTCCGAAGGCGGGCGAGCATCCGGCACGAACTCCTGCCGCTGGACTGGGACATCGCCGAAAGCCGCGAATTCCTGCAGGACGTGTTGATGGAATGGGATGAGTTCCTCCGGGACAACGTCTTCGGCGTGCTGTCCGGCCTCGCAGGAGCCAAGATGGCCTATCCGCTGTGCCGTGCCGCATCGGGATATCTTGGCGACATGGCGACCCTCATCGAGACCGCCGCTGCGGAGGCCGTCTACGACGTCGCGGCCGGGAAGGCGGACAGGCTGACCTACGCCCACCTGGTGAAAGCATACGGCAAGTCGGCAGTGTGGACGGCGGAGCGCCCCGCCTTCCCCGAGGCAGTCGGGCCTACCATCGACACGGGACCCGAAAAGACCCGCCTGCGCGGCCGTACCCGCCGCAGCGACCGCCACCATAACTTCCGGCCCTGAGCACATGGGCATACAGCCACTCTCGCTCGGCATGGGCATCGTGCCGGGCGAGAGCATCCCTGGTTTCATGATGCGCTTCGCGGGCCGCGCCCGCTTCCCCGGCGCCGACCGCCTCGCCATCCATGTCGGCCTGCGCCAGCCTGGCTCCGCCACCTCTGGGGATGACATACGCGGCCTCGCGACCCTGTCCGGCGCCGATCCCGCCGCTCTCGAAGCCGCCACCTACCGCCCCACAGGTCGCCTCGCCCACCACCGTTTCCTTGGCGGTGAGCTCCACCGCGAGTTCATCGACATCTCACGGCGGCGCGCCTGCCCAGCCTGTCTCGTCGCGGCGCCCATCCAGCGTGCCGCCTGGGACTGCGCCCTGGTGACCGCCTGCTCCCACCACGCCCTGCGCTTCGTGGACAGGTGCCACAGACCTCGCTGTCGGGGGCTGGGGTGGAATGTGGCCGACGTCACCCGCTGCGCCTGCGGAACCGACCTTCGGGCGCTCGCCGGAATGCCGGTCCCCTCCGACGAGGCAGAGGCAAGCGCCCGCGTGCTGGCGCTGGCCACGGGCGAGACGATCCCGTGGTTGCCCCATGCCCTGTTGGCCGTCGGACCGGCCGACCTCGTGCGCCTGGTCATGGTCACCGGCATGTTCCTGACCGCTTGGCGCAAGGAAAGACGCATCGAGACCCTCGTCGCGTCCGGGCCGGACGCCGTGGCCCGCGTCGTCGGCGCTGGCCTTGCCGCGGTCGAGGAATGGCCTGTTCCCCTTCACGGATTCCTTGCGGCGACGCGGGCCGTGGAGGCCGCCCGTGCCGGATGCTTCGGCGCCACCAAAACCATGGGCGCCTACTACGGCTGGCTGTCGATGCTGGAGGCCGGGCCGTTCCGCGACGCCCTGGCCGAGGCGACCCGCCAATTCCTTGCCGCCGACCCAGTGCTGGGCCGCCGGATGCACCGCTCGCTGCTGCTGGGCGTCCAGGGTGACGGCGTCGCCTTGAAGGAGGTCGCGCGCATGGTGGGCAGATCCTTGCCCACGACCAAGCGGCTCGCGGAGGCTGGCCTGCTGCCGACGCCTGACGGCACGGGGCGCGGCATCCCGGCGGTGATTGACCGAGCGAAGGTGGAAGGATTGGCGGCCGACCTGCGCGACGCGCTGACACTGGACGAAGCCTCCGCCGCCCTAGGGGTGTCCAGGGCACGGGTGCGGCGGCTGGCGCAGGCAGACGTTCTTGAGGCGGTTCACCGGGCAGCGGCCGATGGCTGGGGCCGCTGGGCGTTCCGGCGCGCCAGCATCGAGGGGCTGCCGGGAAGGATGGCGGAGGGCGCCCCGGCTGACACCGGCCTCGAGCCAGGACTCCTCGGCTTCGAGGAGGCGGCTGGTGCGTTGAAGCGGCGCGGCGTCGAGCTGCCCGAGTTCGTGGGCATGGTGCTCGCGGGGCACCTTCCGGTGGCCGCCTACGACCAGGCCGCCATAGGGTTCAAACGCCTGCGGTTCGACCGGGCCGACGTGCGCAGGGTGGCGTCCCCACTCGAGCGGGGTCCGTTCAGCGCCTACGCCACCGCCGCATTGCTCGGCCTCAAGCGCGAGGTGGTGGCGCACCTGATCCGGCGCGGCCTGCTCAGGAGCGAGGGCGGCGCCGTCACGGCCACCGAGCTCGACCGCTTCCGGGCGGAGTACGTCTCCGGCGCGGAACTGGCGCGCGAGCGGGGCACGTCGCCGCGGAAGCTGGCGGCAGACCTGCGGGCTGTGGGGGTGCTGCCGGTGACGGGGCCGGGGGTGGACGGCGGGCGGCAAGCGTTTTTCAGGAAAGGACTCGTGGAGGATGGGTCCGGAACCGGATTAAAGCAGCCTGTTGTCGCACCGGACACCGAGGATTAAGAAAGCGCGCTCGACTTGGGGAAGAACATGGCCTCTCGGCAGCTACCGTGGTGGCTCGACTATGACAATGTACCTCCCGAGGATGCCTCGGCACAGGTAATCTGGATCTCGGGTCGATGGCGATACATCCCGTTTGCCTTTGGCCGCCCTCTGGCACGTAAGTGCGGCACCCTTGACGAGGCGCACGAAGCGGTATTCCAGTTCGAGACCGACATCCACGCGAAGGTGGATGAGATTGCGGACCTCCGTGCGGGCGGCCAGGACTCCTAAGCGGATGAAAAGCAGGCCACGCTTGAAATCTATCAGTCCGAGAACCTCGCGGTCGAAGTTGCTATCGATCCAACGGACGTGCCTTACGATGTGGAAATCTACTCGCTGGGAGCCGGTGCACCCAACGAACCGTGCATCATTGTCGATGTTAGCAAGCCTGAAGAAGGCCGCATTCTCTTTCGAGATGCGGCCGCCAACTATTCATCGGCCTTTGAACAAATTGCACGCGGTTCCCCCCGCATGCATTCCAGGTGAGGGCTGTACCGTGACTGCAATCCTCTCCAACGCATTTCCTGTTCATACCTCACGATTTCCGGGGCGGTGCGGTCGAGCAGGCTGAAACGACCATGGACGACCTCGTGCGTCAGGAGCTTTTGTAGTTTCATCGAGGCCAGCCGGACGCGGTCCATGATACTGTTATCCGGACTAGCCTCGAGCACAGTGGCCCAATCCCTCAGGTACCGAACGGCAAGGTCAGAGTCGCCGACCTCAAGCGCGCGTTCAATCAAGCCCAGTTTGCCCGCATCTCCCAAGGACTGCCGAACCCGACGGACGGCCAAGTCGAGGGGCCCGCGGTGGGTTTCCGCGCGCACGGTGACTATCTCGATGTCATGCATTGCGTCTCTCCCTCAACACGATCATCCGCCAGAAGCGTGGGAAAAGGAGCCCAGGAGGGACGAACGCATTTCCTCAGGCGAGACTTCAGACATTAACTCGCTCAGCGCTTCCGACTGGCGCTCGTCATCTGGGCGGAGCGCGATGCCCCCCGTCTCTGGGCGCTGTTTCCCAATACTGTCCCAAAATTTGCGCCACGACCTTGCGGTCCTGCCGTCGACCTCGGCAATCCAAGCGGTGCATCCGGGGGCACCAAGCGGAACTTCGTAGCCATCGCTCACCCGCTTGGGATGCTCGAGACGCAGCGAGGCATCCAGCAAGAGCATGTTGCGGGCGGCCGCCATGACATCATCCATGTCCGCAGGGAGTTGAACCGCCTCGCAGCACTCTTCGAGCGGCAACGCTTCGGTCGAGGAAACCTCGATCAGCAGCACCCTCGGCATGTCCATACCCTTTCGCCTGCGGGGCTTCAGGTTACGGCGTGTCGTGGCAATGGAGAGGTCGCGTGGACGGCGGGCGGCAGGCGTTCTTCAGGAGGAGGGCTGTGTACGATGCCTGAGTGGGTGCGTCTCAGGACACCTGTTCCAAGGTCCAGTCCGCCTTGGTCCCGCCTAGCGCCTCAGGCGTTCGGTCATTCATTTACTGCAAACCTTGCAATTAATGCAGATAACCTCCAGATTGGAGCCGAAATTGGAGGTAGCCATGGCGACCCAGGTTGAGATGCAGGCCAGTGCGGAGGAACTTGACCGCGTCAGGCGGGAGGTGAGGGCGCTGCGGTCGACCGTGGCGCGAGCGCGGGGGAACGCGAAGGTGGAGGTGAATTCCGGCACCCTGCGCGTCCTGCTCAAGGTCTTAGAGGGCATGACCTTCAAGGGTCCGGCGGGAGCCGGTGCAGTGGCGTCCAGGCTCCCGAAGGCGGAGCAGCAGGCACCCCTCCCCGATGAAATCAGCCCGCAGGAGGCTGCCGCTATCCTGCAGATGTCCCGCCCCTCCGTCATGAGGCTGATTGAGAAGGGATTGCTGCATCCGCGCAAGGTTCACAGCCGGAACAAGCTATCCCGCACCGAGGTGCTGGCTTACCAACGGGCCCACACTAAAACTCAGAGGGAAGCACTCGACAGCATCGCTCAACTGACGGATGAGTACGACTTCTGAACGAGGGTAGTCCGAAGCTAGATGGAAGTCGCCGTCTTAGATGCCTGCATCCTGTTCCAAGGCAAGCTGACCGATCTCCTGCTCTGCCTCGCCGAGGCAAAAGCGTTCGAGCCGGTTTGGTCCGACGAAATTCATCTCGAATGGAAGAGGAACTTGGCCCTGAGCATGAGCATCCCGATGGACAAGATTGATTATCGGCACGCGGAGATGGAGAGGGCCTTTCCGGCCGCCAATGTACCAGGCAGCGCTTCCCTGACGGCTATGATCCAGGCGATGTGCAAAACCGCCGCGCAGCGCAAGGATGCCCACGTCGTCGCCAGCGCAGTCAACGCAGAAGCGGGCAGCATCGTGACCCACAACATCAAAGACTTTCATGGAACCGTGCTCGCGCACTACCGCCTGGCGAAGCACAGGCCGGATCCATTCTGCGCCGGTCTACTCGCCAGTCAGCAGGCGGAGGCCCTCGCGGGCCTCCGGGCACACCGTGCCAGCCTCAAGAGGACACCCATGAATGCCACGGAGTATGTCAATTATCTTGCGGGGCCCAAGTTCGGGATGGCGAAACTCTCCACGGCACTCCGGGATCACCTCGGTTCCATCTGAGACAAGGCGCCTGGTGCACTACTGACTGGCTATGACGCCCAGCAACATCCCTGACGTCTCCATCAAATAGGTCTCCGTCGCCGCCAGGAGCTCCAGGTGCTCGCCCCCGGCCTCTGCACGCGACAGGCCCGGCTGCACGATGAAGACGGCGAACTCCCGCTCGGCGCTGCGGATCATGCTCTCTAGCTTTCGCAGGGCGACCAAGTTGCCCCGCTCGAACCGGCTCGGGGCCGCCCACGCCAGGCGCTTGCCCTCGCGTGACAGAAGGTGGCGGAACAGTGCCTCGGCGTCGTCCCGCCAGCGGACGCACTTCTGCGCCTGGCCGCAGACCACGTAGAGGTCGTCCAGCCTCGCGCCCGGCTTCGCCCCTTCGGAGTACTTGCAGTGGTAGAGGTGCACGACGATGCAGTCGGGCGTGGCCCTGATGGCGACCACGTCGGCGGCCTCGCCCGCGTCGTCGTCATCGAAGACGATGTCGAACGCCTCGTTCCCCGTCTGCGCGAGCAGGTGCCGGATCACCTTGTGCTGCACCGCGTCGGGGCGCTTCTGCGCCTTCTGCGACTCCTTGCGGATGGCGGTGCCCGTCCAATCCCAGGCGGCGATGCGCTCGCGGGGGTACGGGATGCGCCCCGTCATGCCTTGCGGGAAGAACAGCTCATTATCGAGCAGCACGGCGCCGTTCGCGAAATGGACCCAGGGGGGATTGTCTGCCAGCCAGTCGCCGAGCGGCGTACGCCTGCCGCCGATGTTGATGTAGGCCGGTGGGCCGCCTGCGGGGAAGTAGCGGACGCCGTTTGCCCCGAACCGGAATTCGAAATCGGCGGATCTGGAGTCGTCGCCCCCTGCCGGAGGCGTGCTTGAGGCGACACAACCCGGCCCGATATGCGCCGCAACGATTGCAGCGTAGCTCCCGAAGCCCTTCAGCCCCGTCCCCGGCTTCCCACCCTCGGACATGGGAGCGGTAGGGCCGATTAGTAGCCATTTAGGTCCATGGCGCGGGTGAAAGGGCTCCCCTTACTGCCTCTCTCCCTTATCATGGGAGGCGAATGGATGCAGCTGGAGGCACGAAGATGGCACCGCGACAGAGATGGGCGTCCGACGCAGCTCGCCTTCTCAATGCCTACGAGGGCGCTGTGCAGAGCGGTAGCTTCTGGCTCATCGCCGAAGGTCTGGCAGATCCGAGCCGCGCGGAGATTCTGAAAAGAATCCGGGCGCCAAAGGCGAAGGAGCGGCTTGAGAACATCATCGCCGCGTTGGAAGCGGCAAAGGCTTCTGGGCAGCTCCTGCCGAAGGATCAGCCAACACCGCATCCGTTCTGGACCATGGACAATCTTCGCGGCGCCCTGAGTTGGTACGAGACGCCCGAAGGCCTCAGGCAGTTGGCGCACAGTGCGCTCGCCCGTGACACTCAGAGGCGACTGATGGCCTTCACGGAGCGGCTGCGATCAGATGGTGGCGATCATCGACCGAAGGGACGGTGCTCCGGCTCGGATGATGTCTCGGATAATTGCCGCTCGATGGCCGCATCGACTTCCTTGTCCGTGGCGTAGTATCCAATCCGCTGCGGAGCGCCCCCAGGAATGTACAGGAACAATACAAAGGCCGAGGGAACAGGAGGCTCAAGGCGATAAACGAGGAATGGCCACCGCGAGCTGTTGAGCAAGGTCTGCTTCTGAACGCTGCTCAGTTTTGCGTTACGGGTGTCATCGCCAGTGCCCTGCGATTTCATCGCCTGCAGATCTTTAAGAATAGCTTCCCTGACCTGGCGCCGAAGTTTCGAACGCTCCATTGCATTGAGGTGACCGGAGGCAGCACCGGATCCAGATCCGGATCCGCTTTCGGCCTCTCCGCCAGAACCACCGTTGCCAGACTTGCCCGTCGCCGAACCGTCCTCATCCGCCGCTTGCTTTGTGCCACGCGCTCGCGGATCTTCGTTACTCGCCAACTCAGTTCCCCTTCGATGGAGAGGCGAAGCATTATCAAGGGAAGGCATACCTGTCGACGTGACCAGGCTGCGACTGCTTAGGCTGACTTCCGCTTGCGGCCCTCGTGATCGTCAATGAAACCAGGGCAGAACCAGACGGCGGCGTCCCAGCTCAAACCCTGCAGGATCCGCCCACGACACCCTCGCGGCTTCCGCCGCCGCTCCCGGTGCCTGCCACTCGGAGGCACCCTTGCTAACCTTGGTCCAAACTGCGCCGAGCTCCGCGGACTGCGCCGCCGGGTCGGCAGGCAGGCGCCCGGGCCTGCAGACCAGAGCTTGCTCGAATCCTTCGTCACCCCTGGGCTTCCGGTCCAGCAGCAGGGTGGACCCGCCCCCCTCGATGTCGAGGGTGAAGCCGTCTGGCGCACCCCGGGCGTTCAGGCGGCGGGCAGCAACCGTGGCGGTCCGGGCCAGGTGCAGCAGCTGGCGGATGGGGTTCCCGGCGACCTGCTCGTCCAGGGCGTACTGGTGGGGCAACGTCAGCCTGTCGCCAATCTTCAGCTCAGCCATCGATGACCCCGCGCGCGACCGCGCCCGGGATGGGCCGCCAGCAGCCGAAATGACGCCAAAACCTATCCTTGTTTCCTAATCGGAATTGCGTCGCCTAAGGCTTGCGTCGGGCTACGTTGGGCGACGTCGAGCGTGTGGCGGTAGGATTAGGGGACTGTTCGCCCTCGCCTGCCGATCGACTGTAGGCGTGCTGTCCTTGTAGTGTGCGGCGCCATGCCGCTACCGCCACAGCCGCGCCTCCCGCCAGGCTACCTGTCGCCAGAGGGTGCGCCACGTCCACACAGCCTTGGCCTGACACCGTCCGCGGACGAAAGCCTCCAAAGCTACATCTTCCGTCTCGCCAATCGGCGGCGGACAGAGACGCCGAAAGCCCTGGGTGAGCGATTGGGCTTCAAGGGACTCGCGTCACGTGCGTCTCTCAACTCTGTCGAGAGGCTTGCCTTGGAGGCGTCGGTTCCCTTTGAATCCTTGCTGCCGCTCTGGCGCGGCGACCCGCACTCCCCCTTTGTCCTGTTCTGGAACCACGAGCTTCCCGGCAGCGCTTTGGACTTCGGGTTGCAAGAGGGGCGCAAGGTGTGCCCCGAGTGTCTGGCTGAACGCGGACGGCACCTAGCCGTCTGGGACCTGTCCTTTATCTCATCATGCCCCGTCCACCGCAAAGCCCTCGTGGACAAGTGTCATGCGTGCGAGAACCCGATCAAGTGGAAAGGCAACGGTTTAGCATGGTGTGGCTGCCGAAAGGGCGGCGACCTGACGAAAGCCCCGGCGGCGCCGGTCACGCCTGAGCAGGCGAACGCCACGGCCTGCGTCCAGGGATTGTTGGGCGATCCTCAGTTCACCGAGGAGGGGACCGGCGTCCTGGCCCTGCCGCCGTTCCGTAACATGGCGCACGCCCAAGTTATCGAGTTCCTGGTCCGCCTTGGGCTCGACGCGGCCGCGACGCGCCCGCGGCGGTATTTCTTCGGCTTCGAGAACATGGGCGACGTCGAGGTGCCGCCGCATGAGGCGCTGGCCCGCTCTTTGGCAGCGGTCCGGAACTGGCCCGCGGGATTTCACGCCGAACTCGACAACATGCGGAGGCTCCATCTCACGGACGTCACCACGGCGACGCAAAAGGTGACCAAGGGCATCGTGCGCTGGGCGACGCCGCTGCCCAACGGTGGCGGGTGGGCGATCAAGCAGGCAGTGAAGGACTACAGGCGCGCGGCGCGAGAGTTGGACGCGCGGAGCCCTTGAGCCTTAGCTTGGATAAGGCACTCAGACACCGAGACTCAGGTTGCTCGCGGCACGCCATCGCGGCCTCCGGCGAGGCGGGGTAACTCCCGTATCTAGCCGCATAGTGGATGCTTCGGCTTCAGCTGCTCGCGTTCCTACCTCGTCCGGCACCACAACTTGCCGCGCGCGGCAGGCTTCGAAGAACTCACCATCGCCAAGCCATTAACACCCTGACATTGTTGGCAGATTTTCTGGTCTCGGGATTGGCGCACTCGGTGGCTCCGAGTCTGAAGAAAGCCGTGCGCCTGTCCGTGGAACGTGCAGAGGCGCACGCCGCAGATCAAAGGGTTACGGCGTGCGCAGTCCATCTAAGTGCGCGCCGTTATATGATCGTCTCCATTCCCTTTCCGGAGAAGGCACAGGGCGGGAACGCTTCGGCGTAAAGCCGCCTTGATACCTGGCCCCCAAGGCATAGCCTGCTTCCATGTCCAGGGAACCTGCCCTCCGCGCCGCCCGCCCTTCCCCGGACTTCACGGACCGGGCCAAGGGGACCTGCCGATGCTGAGCCTCGCCGCGACTTCCTGCATCGCCCGCCGGGGCAGCCCCGCGGAGACCGCCAGATGACTTCCCGCTGTTCCGCCGCGGCTGCGCCGCTGACCACGCCGGCCGGCGCAGCCGGATGAGCCAGGCGACGATGCCGGAAGACGCTTCCCCTTCCCCTGCGGCGGCGCGCCGGAACCGGCTGGCGGTCGTCTCGGCCATTGGTGTCGGCCAGATCCTGGCCTGGGGGTCCTCCTACTACCTGCTGGCGGTGCTGGCGGGGCCGATCGCCGCCGACACCGGCTGGCCGCTGACCTGGATCATGGGCGCCCTCTCGGTCGGGATGCTGGTGTCCGGCCTGGTGTCGCCGCGCATCGGCCATTTCATCGACCGGCGCGGCGGCCGCCCTGTGCTCGCGGCCAGCGCCGCCCTGCTCTCCGGCGGCCTGCTCCTGCTCGGACTGGCGCCCGGCCTGCCCGTTTTCGTGCTGGCCTGGGTGGTCCTTGGCCTGGGCATGGGCGCCGGGCTCTACGACCCGGCCTTCTCGACGCTGGGGCGGCTTTACGGCGAGCAGGCGCGCTCGGCCATCACCCACCTCACCCTGTTTGGCGGCTTCGCCAGCACGGTCTGCTGGCCGCTCAGCGCCCTGCTGGTGGACCAGTTGGGCTGGCGCGGCGCCTGCCTGACCTATGCCGCCCTCCACCTCGCGGTCGTGCTGCCGCTCTACCTGCTCGGCGTGCCGCGCGAAGCCGCCAAGCCCGCCACGGCACCCACGGCACCCACGGCCGCCAGGGCCGCCTCGGCGGCGGGCCATGTGCGGGCGGGCCAGCGCTACGCCTTCCTCATGCTGGCGGCGGGGTTCACCCTGGCGGCGGTCATCATGACCGTGCTGTCCGTCCACCTGCTGACGCTGCTGCAGTCGCAAGGACTGGCGCTGGGGACCGCCGTTGCCCTGGGCACGCTGATCGGCCCGGCCCAGGTCAGCGCCCGCCTGCTGGAGATGCTCTTCGGCAGGAAGGCGCACCCGATCTGGAGCCTGCTCGTCTCCGCGGTGCTGGTGGCGGTCGGGCTCGGCATGCTGGCCGGCGCGCCGGGGGTCGCGGCGGCGGGCATCGTCCTGTACGGCATGGGCAGCGGCATCCGCTCCATCGCCCGCGGCACCGTGCCGCTGGCCCTGTTCGGCCAGGAAGGTTACGCCGTGCTGATGGGACGCATCGCCATGCCGACCCTGGTCGCGCAGGCCGCCTCGCCCTTTCTGGGAGCCTGGCTGCTGGACGGCTTCGGCGCCTCCACCACGCTGGCCGTGCTGTGCGCGGCTGCCGGGCTGAACATCCTGATGGTGCTGGTACTGTTGCCCCATGCGCTTCGACGCTGTTGATCGCCACCCCGAACAAGGATGAGGCTTTCGTGACCGCTCCGAACACAGCCGCTCCTGCCGGCCAGCCCGCCGCGGTAACCATCCGGCCCGCCACGGAGGCCGACATGGACGCAATCGCCGCCATCTACCGGCACCACGTGCTCCATGGCACCGCCACGTTCGAGACGGAGGCACCGTCGGCTGAGGACATGCGGCAGCGCCGGACCGCCATCCTGGGGCGCGGCCTTCCCTATCTTGTCGCCGAAGGCGCCGACGGCAGCGTGATCGGCTATGCCTATGCAGGCGCCTACCGACCTCGGCCGGCCTACCGGAATACGCTGGAGAACTCGGTCTACATCAAGGAGGAGGCCCGGGGCCGCGGTATCGGCCGCCGCCTGCTTCGAGCGTTGATCGAGGAATGCACCGTGCTCGGCTATCGGCAGATGGTGGCCGTCATCGGCGACAGCGCGAACGAGGCGTCAATTCGCCTCCACAGGGCGTTCGGCTTCGAGTTGACCGGCACGTTGCGGTCAGTGGGGCGGAAGCATGGACGCTGGCTCGACACTGTGCTGATGCAGAAGGCGCTCGGCGATGGCGACGGATCCGCGCCCGCCGCCGAGCAGTTGCCGGGGGACGGATTGCCCGGCCCGCATGGACAGGAGCCGCGCTAGGGCGGCCTGTCGTGGCCAGCCGACACACTACGAGACCGGGTTGCCTTGCTTCTCCAACCCCCACGGCGCGATGCACTCCCTGATGCTGGCGGCCAGCAGGGCGTAGGTCCTGTGCCGGGGAGAGGTGCTGCGCCAGGACATGGTGAGGTTCCTGACCGGTGCCCCGGACGACAGCGGGCGGGCGACGACGAGCTTCTCCCGCAGAACGTCGGACCGGACGTAGAGCGCTGGCAGCAGGGTGATGCCCATGCCGGTCGCCACCATCAGGCGCAGCGTGTCCAGCGTCGTGCCGGCGTAGTCGCGCGCATGGATCGCGCCCACCCTTTCGCAGAGCGCCGCGATGGGGTCGTGGATGCGATGCCCGCGCTCCATCGTCAGGATGGTCTCTCCCGCGAGGTCCTCCGGGTCGATCATCTCGCATCCGGCCAGCCGGTGATCCGATGGCAGCACGACGTGCAGCGGTTCCCGCAGGAGCCGCACCGAGGTGAAATCGGCGTGGCCAGGTTCGTCCGCCATGAGCAGGGCCTCGAAGGTGCCGTCGGAGAGCTTCTCGGGCAGGTTCTCCATGCGGTCCTCGCGGACTCCGATGCGCAGGTTCGGGAACCCGGCCTTGAGGGTGGGCATCGCGACCGAGAGAACATAGGCGCCGACGGTCTGGACGACCCCGAACAGCAGGGTGCCCTGGAGCGCCTCGGGATCGTCCCGCCGCGCGATCTCCCGGATGTCCTCCACTTCCGCCAGGATCGTCCTGGCCCGCCGGGCGATCTCGGCGCCGGCCGGCGTCAGGATGACGCGGGCGCGTGTGCGCTCGATCAGCCGGGCGCCCAGCCGGTCCTCCATTTCCTTCACCTGCATGCTCAGCGTCGGCTGGGTGACGTGGCAGGCTTCGGCGGCCCGGCTGAAGCTCAGGGTGTCGGCGATGGCCACGAGGTAGCGGAGCTGCTGGATGCGGGGCATGGCCGACTTATAGAGAATTTCTATAAGGGAAGGCAGAACTTCCGATTTCTTCCCAGGGATCGGGTGTGGCTATTCGCCTTCGCCGAGCACCACGAGGTCCCCACCGTGCCAGAAGCCGACACCATTCAGGCAACGGGGCGCAAGCCCTCCCTGTTCCGCTCCTTCCTCGACCACAGCGCCTCCGGTGGGCTGGTGCTGATGTTCGCCTCGGCCCTCGCCCTGCTGGTTGCCAATTCCGGTGCGGCGCCGGGCTACCAGGCTGCCCTGCGCGCCTATATCGGCCCGCTCAGCCTGCTGCACTGGATCAACGACGCCTTGATGGTGCTGTTCTTCCTGATGGTCGGGCTGGAGATCAAGCGCGAGATGCTGGACGGCCAGCTGGCCACCTGGGGCCGCCGTATCCTGCCCGGCATCGCGGCGCTCGGCGGCATGGCGGTCCCGGCGCTGGTCTACGTCGCCTTCAACCTCGGCAATGCCGAAGCCCTGCGGGGCTGGGCCGTGCCCGCGGCCACGGACATCGCCTTCGCGCTTGGCGTGCTGTCCCTGCTGGGGCCGCGCGTGCCCGCCTCCCTCAAGGTGTTCCTGGCCGCGCTGGCCATCCTCGACGACCTCTGCGCCGTCCTGATCATCGCCGTGTTCTACACCGCCGAGCTGTCGCTCCCGATGCTGGGCGGCTCGGCCGGGGTGGTGGCCCTGCTCATCGGCCTGAACCGGGCGGGGGTGACGCGCCTCTGGCCCTACCTGGCGCTCGGCGTCTTGCTCTGGATGCTGGTGCTGAAGTCGGGCGTGCATGCCACCCTGGCGGGCGTGGTGCTGGCGCTGGTCATCCCGCTGCGGAACCGCAAGGGCATGCCGGACGACACGACCATCTCGCCGCTGCACCGGCTGGAGCACGCACTGCACCTGCCGGTGGCCTTCATCGTCCTGCCCATCTTCGGCTTCGCCAATGCGGGCGTGTCCTTCGGCGGCGTGGCGCCGGAGGTGGCGATGGGGTCGGTGTCCATCGGCGTGGCCGCCGGTCTGTTCCTGGGCAAGCAGCTCGGCGTCTTCGGCGGCACCTGGCTGGCCCTGCGCGCCGGGCTGGCCGCGGCCCCGGCGGGCGCGACGATGCTGCAACTCTACGGCACGGCGCTGCTTTGCGGCATAGGCTTCACCATGAGCCTGTTCATCGGCCTGCTGGCCTTCCCGGACCAACCCGGGATGCAGGACGCCGTGAAGATCGGCGTCATCGCCGGGTCGGTCCTGTCCGGTGTCCTGGGCGCGGTGGTGCTCGCCCTTGCGGCCCAGGGCCGTCGCTACGCCAATGCCTGAAGGAACCGACCGGATGCAGCGCGTCACCCTCTCCCGCTTCCTGATCGAGCAGCAACGGGAGGGCGGCGACCTGCCGCCGCAGCTTCGCCTGCTGATCGAGGTGGTCGCCCGCGCCTGCAAGGCGATCAGCCACACCATCAACAAGGGCGAGCTCGGCGGCGTGCTCGGCAGCCTCGGCCAGGAGAACGTCCAGGGCGAGGTGCAGAAGAAGCTGGACGTCATCGCCAACGACATCCTGCTGGACGCCAACGAGTGGGGCGGCAACCTGGCCGCCCTGGCCTCCGAGGAGATGGAGGCCATCCACCCCATCCCGCACCGCTACCCCAAGGGCGAGTACCTGCTGGTCTATGACCCGATCGACGGCTCCAGCAACATCGACGTCAATCTGAGCGTCGGCACCATCTTCTCGGTGCTGAAGGCGCCGGAGGAGGCATCCGGGCGTGCCGTCACGGAGGCCGACTTTCTCCAGGCGGGGCGGCAGCAGGCGGCGGCGGGCTATGCCATCTACGGCCCGCAGACCACGCTGGTGCTGACCTTCGGCAAGGGCGTGTTCGGCTTCACCCTAGACCGCGAGGTCGGCTCCTGGGTGCTGACGCAGCCGAACATCACCATCCCCGCCGGGTACCGGGAGTTCGCCGTCAACATGTCCAACCAGCGGCACTGGGCGCCGGGCGTGCAGCGCTACGTCGCGGATTGCCTCGCCGGGAAGGACGGGCCGCGCGGCGTGGATTTCAATATGCGCTGGACCGGGTCCATGGTGGCCGACGTGCAGCGCATCCTGACCCGCGGCGGCATCTTCCTCTATCCCTGGGACGCGCGGGAGCCGGGCCGTTCGGGCAAGCTGCGGCTGATGTACGAGGCCAACCCGCTGGGCATGATCATCGAGCAGGCGGGCGGCGCGGCCATCGACGGCACCGGCCGCATCCTCGACATCGTGCCGACGAGCCTGCACCAGCGCGTCGCGGTCATCACGGGCTGTGCCGCGGAAGTGGCCATGGTGACGGAGTATCTCACTCCCGGGCATGACGCGGCGGGTTGAGGGCAGACAGCGGGGCCGAAGAAGCCGGCGGAAGGCCTGCGATCGCCTGCCGACAGCGGGGTGAGCCTCCTCACGCGCCGCCGAGCAGGGTGGATACCGCCCAGCCCGCGATACCGGTCATCACCACCACCAGCCACGCCGGAACCTGCCAAAGGACCAGCGCGGCGAAAGCCGTCAGCGCGACCGCGAAGTCCGCCGGAGTCCGAACGGTCGACGTCCAGATCGGGTCGAACAGCGCTGCCGCCAGGATGCCGACCACGGCGGCGTTCACGCCCATCAGGGCGGCGCGCGCGCCCGGGCGCCCCCGCAGGGCATCCCAGAAGGGCAGCATGCCGTACATCAGCAGGATCCCGGGCAGGAACACCGCCAGGAGCGCAAGGAGGCTGCCCGGCACGCCATTGGGCCAAAGGGCCTGCGCCGCGCCGAGGAAAGCCGCAAAGGTGAAGAGCGGGCCGGGCACGGCCTGGGTGACGCCGTAGCCTGCCAGGAAGCCATCCGCCGAGATCCAGCCGGCCGGCACCATGGCCCGCTCCAGCAGCGGCAACACCACATGGCCACCCCCGAAGACCAGGGAGCCGGCACGATAGAAGGCGTCCACCGTCGCCACGGCATGCGACCCGGTTGCCACCGCCAGAAGCGGCAGGCCGACCAGCAGAACAGGGAACAGCGCAAGGGCGGAAAGCGCGGCGGCGCGCGGCACCCGGAAGGGCAGGTTGACGTCGGATCCCGCCGCCGCCACGTGGCGGTACAAGGCCAGGCCGATGACGGCACCGACCAGGAGGACGCCCAGCTGGGTCACTGCCGAAGGAAGGAGAAGCAGGGCGATGGTGGCCAGGATGGCCAGGGTGGCGCGGGGTCGGTCCGGGCAGAGGCCACTTGCCATGCCCCAGACCGCCTGCGCCACCACGGCGACGGCCACCAGCTTCAGGCCATGCACGACGCCCGCGCCCGCGCCGCCGGTCAGGGCATCGACACCGTAGGCGGCCAGCAGCATCACGAGCGCGGAGGGCATGGTGAAGCCGAGCCATGCCGCCGCGCCTCCCGGCAGGCCGCCGCGCAGCACACCGAGCGCGAAGCCGACCTGGCTGCTGGCCGGGCCGGGCAGGAACTGTCCAAGGGCCACGAGATCGGCATACCCCGTCTCGTCGATCCAGCGGCGCCGGGTGACGAACTCCTCGCGGAAGTACCCGATGTGGGCGATCGGCCCGCCGAACGAGGTCAGCCCGAGACGAAGAAAGACCAGCAGGATCTCGAGAAAGGAGCTCCGCGCCGTAGCTTCTCCCTCCCCGTCGGGTCCGGTGGTGGAGCGAGCAGATGTGTCCATGGGTGGGCCCTCGGCGATTCTTCCGGCAGATCATGCGCGGCCGAAGCCTACACTCCAGTGACAGTCCCGATGGGAGTTGGCTTGGTGGAACCTGGCGAGGCGGAGCGCCGGCCGCGCCGGACACCCGCCGGCCTGGTGGCGCTGATGCGGCGGGACTATGCCATCTGGGAGCCGATCGTGCGGAATCTGGGGCTGACCGCGCAGTAGGCCGGTGTGGGAGGGAGCCGTCGTGGATCAACCGATGCAGCAGGGCGCCACGGCCGGGGACGAGGCCGTCGCATGGGGAGGCCCGCTCGCGGGGCTTCGGGTGCTGGACCTGACTGCTGATCGAGAACTTCCGCCCGGGCGTGATGGAGCGCCTCGGCCTCGGCGCCCGCACCCGCACGCGCAGGGTCGCGGAATGGCAGGCCATCCTGGAGGCGCATGACGTCCATCAAGTTCCCCGGCAGCCCGCAGGCGCCGCTGGCCGCGCCGCCGCTGCTGGGCCAGCACATGGCGGACATCCTCCAGCACGAGTTGAACTACTCTGAGGAGGCAATCCGGGCGCTGCGCGAACGGGGCGCCATCGACAGGGGGACCGGGAAGTGACCGCACAGGGCAGCGCGCGACGAAGGCGGCATGGAAGAACAGGGCCGCTCACGGTGCCGATGACGGCGGGGAGGAGCTGATGGCGGTGCTGCAGACGGAGCTGGACGCGCGCTCGCCGGAATGCGCCGCGAACGCGCGCCACATGCGCTCGCTGGTGGAGGACCTTCGCGCGCAGGCGGAGCGGGTTCGCCTCGGCGGCGGGCAGGTGTCGCGTGAACGGCACGTATCGCGCGGCAAGCTGCTGCCACGGGACCGTATCCGCGCGCTGATCGATCCCCTCTCGCCGTTCCTGGAAGTCGGGCAGTTCGCCGCGCACGGGATGTATGGCGGCGAGGTGCCGTCGGCCGGGATCATCACCGGCATCGGCCGCGTGGCGGGGCGGGAATGCATGATCGTGGCCAACGACGCCACGGTGAAGGGCGGCACCTATTTCCCGCTGACGGTGCAGAAGCACCTGCGGGCGCAGGAGATCGCGCAGCAGAACCGGCTGCCCTGCATCTACCTGGTGGACAGCGGCGGCGCCAACCTGCCGAACCAGGACGAGGTGTTCCCCGGCCGCGACCATTTCGGGCGCATCTTCTTCAACCAGGCCAATATGTCGGCGCAGGGCATCGCGCAGGTGGCGGTGGTGATGGGCTCCTGCACCGCGGGCGGCGCCTACGTGCCCGCGATGTGCGACGAGAGCATCATCGTGCGCAACCAGGGCACCATCTTCCTGGCCGGGCCGCCCCTGGTGAAGGCGGCCACGGGCGAGGTGGTGAGCGCCGAGGAACTGGGCGGCGCCGAGGTGCACAGCCGCATCTCCGGCGTCACCGACCATTTCGCGGAGAACGACGCGCACGCGCTCGGCATCGCGCGGCGGGTGGTGGCGGGGCTGAACACGGTGAAGCGTCCCGCGTTGACGCTGCGCCAGCCCGAGCCGCCACGCTACGCGCCCGAGGAGCTGTATTCCGTCGTGCCCGCCAACGCGCGCACACCCTATGATGTCAGAGAGGTGATCGCCCGCCTGGTGGACGGCAGCGCGTTCGACGAGTTCAAGCGGCTCTACGGCCCGACGCTGGTCTGCGGCTTCGCCCACATCTGGGGCTATCCTGTCGGCATTGTCGCCAACAACGGCATCCTGTTCTCGGAATCCGCGCAGAAGGGCGCGCATTTCATCGAGCTGTGTTCCCAGCGCGGCATCCCGCTGGTGTTCCTGCAGAACATCACCGGCTTCATGGTGGGCCGGAAGTACGAGGCGGGCGGCATCGCCAAGGACGGCGCCAAGATGGTGACGGCGGTGGCCACCTCCGCCGTGCCGAAGTTCACGATCATCATCGGCGGCTCCTTCGGCGCCGGGAACTACGGCATGTGCGGCCGTGCCTATTCGCCGCGCTTCCTGTGGATGTGGCCCAACGCCCGCATCGGCGTGATGGGTGGCGAGCAGGCCGCCGCCGTGCTGGCCACCGTGCGTCGCGACGGCATCGAGGGCCGCGGCGGCACCTGGTCGGCCGAGGAGGAGGAAGCCTTCAAGGCGCCGATCCGCGAGCAGTACGAGCGGCAGGGGCACCCCTACTATGCCAGCGCCCGCCTCTGGGATGACGGGGTGATCGACCCGGCGGACACGCGGCGTGTCCTCGCGCTCGGCCTCTCCGCCAGCCTGAATGCGCCGATCGAGCCGACGCGCTTCGGCGTGTTCCGGATGTGAGGGCGGGCCGATGAGCAGCATCGTCCTGCTCCAGGGCGCCCCGGGCGCGCAGGCCGACGCCAAGGACCTCGTCTTCCTGTGCGGGGGACGGCCGGTGGATGCGGCGCTGGGGGAGGAAACAGGCCGGCGCATCGCCTCGCGCCGGGCCTCCGCCGAGGGGCGGGAAGGCATTGCCGCCTTTCTTGGCAAGCGCCCGCCCGCCTGGCGGCAGGGCTGAGGGAGGGAAAGCCCATGTTCCGCAAGATCCTGATCGCCAACCGCGGCGAGATCGCCTGCCGGGTGATCGCCACGGCCCGGCGCCTCGGCGTGGCGACCGTGGCGGTCTATTCCGAGGCCGATGCCGGGGCCCGGCACGTCCGGCTGGCCGACGAAGCCTGGCCCATCGGACCCGCGCCCGCGCGCCAGAGCTACCTGGTGGGCGAGCACATCCTGGAGGTCGCGCGCCGATCGGGCGCCGAGGCGATCCACCCGGGCTACGGCTTCCTGTCGGAGAATGCCGACTTCGCGGCGGCCTGCGGCGAGGCGGGCGTGGTGTTCATCGGCCCGCCCGCATCGGCCATCCGCGCCATGGGCTCGAAGGCGGAATCCAAGGCGCTCATGGAGCGCTCCGGCGTGCCGCTGGTGCCGGGCTATCATGGGGAGGCGCAGGATCTGCCGCTGCTGGCGCGGGAGGCGGCGCGGATCGGCTATCCTGTGCTGATCAAGGCTTCAGCGGGGGGCGGCGGCAAGGGCATGCGGATTGTCCCGGCGGCAGGCGAGCTGGAGGCCGCCATCGAGGGCGCGAAGCGCGAGGCGCTGGCCTCCTTCGGCGACGACCGCGTGCTGATCGAGAAGTACCTGACGCGTCCCAGGCACATCGAGATCCAGGTCTTCGCCGACACGCAGGGCAACACGCTCTCGCTGTTCGAGCGGGACTGCTCCATCCAGCGGCGGCACCAGAAGGTGATCGAGGAGGCCCCCGCCCCCGGCATGGACCCGATGCGGCGCCGGGCGATGGGCGAGGCCGCCGTCGCCGCGGCACGGGCCGTCGGCTATGTCGGCGCGGGCACGGTGGAGTTCATCGCCGAGGGCGACGCCTTCTTCTTCATGGAGATGAACACCCGGCTGCAGGTCGAGCATCCGGTGACGGAGATGGTGACCGGGCTGGACCTGGTGGAATGGCAGCTCCGCGTGGCGTGCGGCGAGCCCCTGCCGGTGCGGGAGGACGGTCTCCGGCTGCACGGGCACGCGATCGAGGCGCGCGTCTACGCCGAGGACCCCGCGCGGGACTTCATGCCCGCCGTGGGCACCCTGGCCCACCTGCGTCAGCCCACGGAAGTGCCGGGCGAGGTCCGGGTGGACACCGGCGTGCGCCAGGGTGACAGCATCACGCCCAACTACGATCCCATGATCGCCAAGCTGGTGGTCCGGGGCGAGGACCGCCCCGCCGCCGTCCGGCGTCTGGCCGCCGCGCTGGCGGAGTACGAGGTGGTCGGCCTGCAGACGAACCTGGAACTGCTCCGCGCCATCGCCGGGCATGGGGCATTCGCGGCCGCGGAACTGGACACCGGCTTCATCGCGCGCCACGCGGCCGCGCTCATGCCCGTGGCGGCGGCCCGGACTGACGATGCCATCGTCTGGGCGGCCGCGGCTCTCACGGCATTGAAGGATCAGCAGGCAGCGTCGCGGGCCGGCGACGGCGACCCGTGGTCCCCCTGGGCGCAGGCCGATGCGTGGCGGATGAACGGGGAGGGCTACCAGGACCTGCACATCCGGCAGGCTGACGACGAGCGGGTTGCCATCCGCGCCCGCCCCATGGCCGCGGGGCGCTATCGGCTGGATCTGCCCGGCGGGCCGGTGACAGCCGAGCTCGCGGAGGAGCAAGGCGAATCGGTTCTGCTGCTGGATGGCGTGGCGCGCCGCCTGCGGGTGGTGCGGCAGGGCGCAACGCTGACGGTGGTGCTGAAGGGTCGCAACCATGTGCTGGAGGTTGTGGACCCGCTGGCGCCGCCACGAACGGAGACGGCGGGCAACGACCGGGTCCGGGCTCCCGTGCCTGGGCGTATTGCCCGCGTGCTGGTGCGGCCCGGCGACGTCGTGGCGAAGAACGCGCCTCTGGTGGTGATCGAGGCCATGAAGATGGAGCTGACGCTGCGCGCGCCCATGGATGGCTGCGTGGAAAGCGTGCGCCATCAGGCCGAGGAGATGGTGGAGGAAGGGACCGAGCTGGTGACCTTCGCCGCGGAGGCGGCCTCGTGAGCGGGCCCCCGCCGGTGGGCGTGGTGGAGGTCGGGCCGACGGGCATCGAGACGGGCGGCTTCGTGTCGCCCTGATGGATGCCGCCGGCTCGGCTGCCGGTCCGGCGCCAGAAGGCCTCTCGCAGGGGAACATCAACTGCTCGGTCGAGAAGATCCTGCGGCGCCTCGGGCCGGTGGCGGCCCAGGCGCGGGGACACGGGTTACGCGTGCGCGGCCACGTCTCCTGCGGGCTGGGCCGCCCCTAGGAGGGCGAGGGGCTGCCGGCCAGCAGACACAGCACCGCGTCGGAGGGGGTCAGCGGCATCCGCCCCATCCCCCGGAGGACAACGCTTCGCGCAGGCGTCCCAGGACTTCCGACGCCGGAGCCGTGGACATTTCTTCAATGCAGGAGGGCACGCGGGCTGCCGGGCAGGCCGGGCCCGGCCCAGGCGATGGGCATGCCCGGTTGGGCGCGGCGCGCTCCGGGCGCGCGCACATCGCGGCCCAGGGCACGGGCGAGCATCGCCATCAGCCGCGCGCCGACGCTGCCGCCGGCGTTGCTGCCGCCGATCCGCAGCGTGCCGTCCGGCGTCAGGCAGCGGCCCAGCTCTTCCAGAAGGTCCTCCTGGCCGCCGAGGCTCTGGGCGTCCAGGATGGAGGTGCCCAGGACGATGCGGCCGGCGCCGCCATGCTCGGGCAGGTCGATGATCTCGAGCGGCGCCAGCTCCGCCGCCAGCTCCAGGACCTGGCGCAGGCCGTCGCGCCGGCTGTCCAGCACCTGCACCATGGTGTCGGCGGCGGCGGCGATCACCGCCTGGGACCATCCGGCCTGGCGCGGATCGAGGACGGTGAGGCGGGTGATGCGGGGTTCATTCTGAACCATGGCTGAGCGCTCCATTCTGGATGTGCCTATTCTGTTCCTCACCCATGAAGGAATCGCTGACAGCCGGAAGATTTTCCGGAGGCTCGCGCTACTGGGCGGCGCGGCGCCTTCCGGCCTCTTCTCCAGCGCATTGGCCCGGCGAACGCCCCCGCCTGAGCCGGCGATTCCATCCGGGCGGGATCTGCTCTAGGCTGCCACCCGGGAGAGGCCGCCAGGCCCTGAGGAGAAAAGATCCATGCAACGCCGCCTGTTCCTGGGCGCCGCCGCCGGCGCGCTCGCCCTTCCCGCTGTCCTGCGTGCGCAGGCCATGCCCAGGATCACCATCGGCATGTCGGGCTGGACCGGCTTCGCGCCGCTGACCCTCGCCGAGCAGGCCGGGCTGTTCCGGGCGAATGGCGTCGAGGTGGAGACCCGCTTCGTGCCGCAGCGCGAGCGCAACCTGGCCCTGGCCGCCGGCGCGCTGAACTGCGTCGTCACCACGGTCGACACCATGATCCTCTGGGGCAGCACCATGCCGCTGGTGCAGGTGCTGGTGCTCGACCGGTCGAGAGGGGGCGACGGCATCGCGGTGCGGCCCTCCATCGGCGGCTGGGCGGGGCTCAAGGGCAGGACCGTCGCGGTCGATGGCCCCGGCACCACGCCCTATTTCGTGCTCGCCTATATGCTGCGCGAGAACGGCATGTCGGTGAAGGAGGTGCAGGCCGCGACGCTGGCGCCGCAGCCGGCCGCGCAGGCCTTCGTCGCCGGGCAGTTCGACGCCTGTTCGACCTATGAGCCCTACCTTTCGCAGGTTCGCGGCATGGGCGAGGACAAGGGCCGCATCCTTGCCACCACGAACGACTATCCCTGCGTCGTCGATACCCTCGCCTTCACGCCCGACTTCGTGGCGAAGAACGAGCCGGCGGTGAAGGCGGTGATCAAGAGCTGGTACGACGCGCTGGCGATGATCGCGCGCGAACCCGCGACATCGCACGAGATCATGGGCAAGCGCGTGAACCAGAGCGCCGAGGCCTTCAGGGCCAGCGCGCAGTTCATCGAATGGCAGGACGCGGCGAAGAACCGCGCCTATGTCGCCGACGAGTTGCCGAAGTTCATGACCAAGGCGCTGGAGGTGCAGAAGGAGGCGGGCGTGGTGCGCCAGTCGCCGGACCTGGCGAAGCTGCTCGACACGCGCTTCCTCGGCTGAGGCCATGGCGGGGCCGCCGGCCGGCCCCCCTCCCCGTCCCGCCCGACCCCATCCTCCGCGAGGCCGCTTGGAACCGCTCAAACCCGTCTCCGCCCCCCTGCGCGCCGCGCTGGGCCTGGGCTTCTTCCTCCTGTTCCTCGGCCTCTGGGGCCTCGTCACCTATGGCGGCTATGTGCAGCCGCTCTTCCTGGCCTCGCCCGGGCAGGCGCTGGCCGCCGGCTGGACGCTGTTCACCGAGTACAACTTCGCCGGCGACATCGGCATGACCGTCTGGCGCGTGGTGGGGGGCTTTCTGCTCGCGGCCCTGCTCGCGGTGCCGCTCGGGCTGCTGATGGGCGCCTACAAGCCGGTCGAGGCCTTCTTCGAGCCCTTCATCTCCTTCGCCCGCTACCTTCCGGCCTCGGCCTTCATCCCGCTCCTCATCCTCTGGGCCGGGGTGGGCGAGGCGCAGAAGCTCTCGGTCATCTTCCTCGGCAGCGTCTTCCAGATCGTCATCATGGTGGCCGTCATCGCCGGCGGCACGCGGCGCGACCTGGTGGAGGCGGCCTATACCCTCGGCACGAAGGGCAGCGGCATCCTGCGCCGGGTCATCATCCCCGCCGCCGCCCCGCAGGTCATGGAGGCGCTCCGCCTGGTGCTCGGCTGGGCCTGGACCTATGTCATCGTCGCCGAGCTGATCGGGGCGCAGAGCGGCATCGGCCACATGATCATGGACAGCCAACGCCTGCTCGATACCGGCCAGATGATCTTCGGCATCGTCGTCATCGGCCTGATCGGGCTGGTCACCGACTTCCTCTTCAAGGCGCTGAACCGGCGCCTGTTCCGCTGGGCGGCGCTGTGATGGCGCTCTCGGTCCGCGGCCTGACCCGCACCTTTCCCGGCCAGGGCGGCAACGCGCCGACCCTGGCTCTGCAGCCGACCGACCTCGACGTCGCGCCCGGCGAGTTCGTCTCCATCCTGGGGCCCTCGGGCTGCGGCAAGTCCACCCTGCTGCGGATCGTGGCCGGGCTCGACCGGCCGACGGGGGGCAGCGTCACGCTCAATGGCCGCAGGGTCAGCGGGCCAGGGCCCGACCGCGGCATGGTCTTCCAGTCCTACACGCTCTTCCCCTGGTTGACGGTGGAGCAGAACATCCGCTTCGGCCTGCGCGAGCGGAAGCTGCCCGAGGCCGAGATGCGCGAGACCGCCGCCCGCTTCATCGCCCGGACCGGCCTGCGGGGCTTCGAGAACCACTGGCCACGCCAGCTCTCCGGCGGCATGCAGCAGCGCACCGCCCTGGCGCGGGCGCTGGCCAACGATCCCGAGATCCTGCTGCTCGACGAGCCCTTCGGCGCGCTCGATCACCAGACGCGCGAGTTGATGCAGGAGCTTCTGCTGGAGGTCTGGGGCAGCGACCGGCCCGAGGCCCGCAAGACCGTGCTGTTCGTGACGCATGACATCGACGAGGCCATCTTCCTCGCCAACCGCGTCCTGGTGATGTCGGCCCGGCCGGGCCGGGTGAAGGCGGAGGTGGCGGTCCCCCTGCCCTATCCCCGCGACTGGACGGTGAAGACGGCACCGGAATTCGGCGCGCTCAAGGCCCGGCTGATGGGGGAGATCCGGGAGGAGGTGCGAAAGGCGGCGCTGGGCTGAGCGGGCGCGGGCCCTCCGGTGGCGGCCGATCGGGGCGGCCGCCCGCCAGCATGGCCTGCACGCGGCGCGCCAGCGCGGCGATGGCGAAGGGCTTGGTGAGCATCTCCATGCCCGGCTCGAGGAAGCCGTCGGCGCTGGCGGCGACCTCGGCATAGCCGGTCATCAGCAGGACGGGCAGGCCCGGGCGCTGGCGCCGCGCCTCCGCGGCGAGCCGCCGGCCCTGGAGGCCCGGCAGGCCGATATCGGTGATCAGGAGGTCGATCCTCCTCGCCTCGCGCAGAAGCCGCAGCCCGCCGGGGCCATCCTCCGCCACCCGGGCCTCGTAGCCCAGATCGGCCAGCACCTCGAGCACCAGCGCCCGCACCACCGGCTCGTCCTCCACCACGGCGACCACCTCGCCCCTGCCGCCGGGCACGGCCTCCGCCTCGGCCGCCGCCGGCGGCAGCACGCCGTGATGGCGGGGCAGCAGGAGATGGACCGTGGTGCCCTGGCCGGGGCTCGATTCGATGTGGGCGGCGCCGCCCGACTGGCGGGCGAAGCCGTAGATCATCGACAGGCCGAGGCCGGTGCCACGGCCGGGCTCCTTGGTGGTGAAGAAGGGTTCGAAAGCGTGCTCCAGCACCTCGGGCGGCATGCCGCGGCCGGTGTCGGAGACACCGATGACGATGCTCTCGCCGTGCGTCCCGCCGCCCGGCCGGCATCGCGTCGCCAGGCGCAGCACGCCCCCGTCCGGCATGGCGTCCCGCGCGTTGATCGCCAGGTTGAGGATGGCGTTCTCAAGCTGGTTCACGTCGCACCGCGTGAGCCAGAGGTCCGGCGCCAGGTCGAGCTCCAGCCGGATGCCCTCTCCGATGGTCCGGCGCAGCATGTCCGCCATGGAGGCCAGGAGGTCATTGGCCTGGACCGGCCGGGGATCGATGGGCTGCCGGCGGGCGAAGGCCAGCAGCCGGTGCGTGAGGGAGGAGGCCCGCCGCGCCGAGGCGATCGCCCCTTCCAGGAAACGCTCCACATGGCGGTCGCTGCGGAGCTGCCGCTGCGCTAGCTCAAGCGATCCCTGAATACCCTGCAACAGATTGTTGAAATCATGGGCGATACCGCCGGTGAGCTGACCGATCGCCTCCATCTTCTGGGACTGCCGCAGAGCCTCCTCCGCGCGGCGCAGCTCGGCGGTGCGATCGGCGATGCGCCGCTCCAGCTCGTCCGCGGCGAGGCGTGCCTCGGTGATGTCCGCCGCCGTGCCGAGGTAGCCGAGAAAGGCCTCGCCCTGGTGGCGGGGCAGCGCCTGGCAATCGAACCAGCGGACCCGCCCGGCGCCATCCGTCACGCGGACTTCCTGGCGGTAATGCCGGCGCGCCTGCCATGCCCGCCCGAAACTCTTCCGCACGCGCTCCCGGTCCTCCGGATGGAGCCGCGCCAGCCAGTCCTGCTCCCGCAGCTCGGCGACCGGCAGGCCGAAGGTGATCTCGAAGCGGCGGTTGAGGAAGGTCATGCCGCCGCCGGCGTCCATCGCCCAGATCAGCACCGGCGCGCTGTCCGCCACCTCCCGGAACCGCTCCTCGCTCTCGCGCAGGCGGGCCGCCGCCTGCCGGCGCTCCTCGACGCCCCGCACCCGCCGGCCGACCTCGCGGAACAGGGCCAGGTCGGCCTCCTCCCAACGGCGCGCGCGCCCGCTGGCGGCATAGAGGATGGCCGGCGGGCGCCCCTCGGGGGCCAGGAGGAAGAACAGGGCCGCGCGCACGCCGTTCCGCAGCAGTTGCGGAGCGACCTCGGCCATGAGGGCGTCCGTCTCCACCTCCCCGACCGCCAGCATGTCCTGGCCCCGCAGCGTCTCCAGCAGGCGGGTGCCACCCGTGCCGATGCGGTGCTCCCCCAGCCCGCTGGACCGGTGGGCGCTCCATTCGCGCTCGATACGGATCCAGCCATCACGGTCGAGGCTCGCGGCGCCGATCCTGTCGGCCGAGAGGGCCTGTCCCATCCTCTCCGCCAGGCCGAAAATGACGACCTCGACATCCTGGTCCTGCTGCAGGCGGTTGCTCAGCTCCGAGAGAAAGGCCTGGCGGCGCTCCGCCATCACGCGCCGCGTGGTTTCGAGGCAGGTGCAGAGCATCCCCGCGACCTGACCGGAATCGTCGCGGATGGGGATGTAGGAGAAGACGAAGTAGGCTTCCTCGGGAAAGCCGTTGCGGTGCATCGTCAGCCGCAGATCGTCGGCGTAGCTGGCCTCCCCCGCATAGGCGCGGTCCATGATCGGGCCGAC
This sequence comes from Teichococcus aerofrigidensis, assembly GCF_054073225.1. Lineage (NCBI taxonomy): Bacteria > Pseudomonadati > Pseudomonadota > Alphaproteobacteria > Acetobacterales > Roseomonadaceae > Roseomonas > Teichococcus aerofrigidensis. The sequence goes on along the minus strand of NZ_JBSXMU010000001.1, from coordinate 10,808 downwards.
ATCGGCGATGATGTCGTGCCAGACCTCCTCGAACCGCCGCCCGAGCGCCCAGCCCTGCTTCAGGCCGAGCATCGGCGCATAGCCGTCATTGTAGATGATGATGCGATCCGGCCCCCAGGACACGAACATCGGCTGCGGCGTGCCGAGCATCACGACCAGCAGGGTGCGGAGTGTCGGCGGCCAGGCCTCGGGCGGGCCCAGCGGCGTGGCGGTCCAGTCCTTCGCGCGGATGCGCCCGCCCATCTCGCCGCCACCCTGGAGGAAGGAAAGGTGATCTTGTCCTGGCGACACCCTGGCTTCCCTCTTCCCTGACGGCTTCGAAAGACCTGAGCGAATCCGGCCCGGCCCCGCCCCTCTAAGCCTTATCCGATTTCCTCCGTTTCGCGGCCTCTCCGACGACATGTCCGGCCATCTCCATGGCCGACAGCCGGGCCGGGAGGCCGGTCAGGATCGCCTCGCGATAGGCGGGAACCCGCTTCCACGCCTTGCGCTCCGGCTTGGTCATGCCGCAGCCGCGGCACCAACCGCTCTGCTCGTCGAAATCACAAACCTTGATGCAGGGACGTTCCATGACGCAGAGATGGGGCGGCGGGAGGAGATGGCAATTCTCGCCGGCGGCCACCCCGGCAGGCCGAGCGGGTCAGGCCGGCTGCGGCACCAGGCGCCGGAAGCGCCCCGGCCAGGCGGTCACCAGCAGATTGTCTTCCACCTCGAACTCCGTCTCCTCCGGCGTGTCGAGGCGGTAGCGACGTCCGCGGTCGAGGCAGGCCAGGCGGCGTTCCACGCGGCGGAAGACCAGGCGGTCCGCGTCGAGCTGCACCATGGCCAGGCTCGCCGTCTCGCCGCTCCGCAGGCCCAGCCGATGGAGCGCGAGCGTGGTGGTGAAGGGTGTTACGCCGATCTCGAGGTCGAGCACGCCCTGCAGTTCGGGCAGGGGCCGGCCGACACCGTCCGTCCAGCGGCCCAGCCCGTCGGCGCGCAGTTCGACCGCCAGATCCTGCCCGATGCGGTGCAGCCGGGCGGAGCACGTCCGCCAGCCGAGGTCGCAGACCAGGGCGTATTGCCAGGCCGCCGTGCCGGGCCCGATCACCACCGACTGCACCAGGCGCAGGCCCGAGCTCTGCCGCAGCACCAGATGCTCCACACCCTGGCCGTGCCAGTCCGTCCAGCGGGCGATGAGGGGTGCGGGCATGCGGAACTCCTGCTGCCGTCCAGTCCGGAGCGACGACAGCAGGATATAGGCTGGACGCCGCCCGCTGTCCCCGCCATCTGTGCCTCATGCAGATTCCAGAGAGCATCCCGCGGGTGGCCCTGGTCACCGGCGGCGCGCGCCGGATCGGTCGGGGCATCGTCCTGGCGCTCGCCGGCGCCGGCTTCGATGTCGCGTTGCAGACCCGTGCCCCTGCACCGGAGGCCGAGGCGGTGGCCGAGGCGGTGCGGGCGCTGGGCCGCTGCGCCGTGGTCCTGACCGCGGAACTGTCGCGCGAGGCGGAGGTGGCGGCGCTGCTGCCGGCCGCCGCCGCCGCGCTCGGCCCGGTCGGCGTGCTGGTCAACAACGCCTCGGTCTTCGAGCGCGACGAATGGCACGACGCCACGCGGGAGAGCTGGGACCGCCACCTGGAGCCCAATCTGCGCGCGCCCTTCGTGCTGATCCAGGCCCTGGCCCGCGCCCTCCCCGACACGGCCGAGGGGGTCGCGATCAACCTGCTGGACCAGCGGGTCTGGTCCCTGACGCCGCATTTCGTCAGCTACAGCCTGTCCAAGGCGGGGCTCTGGGCGCTGACGCAAAGCCTGGCGCTGGCGCTGGCGCCGCGCCTCCGGGTGAACGGCATCGGCCCCGGCCCGGCCCTGCCCAGCCCGCGCCAGAGCCCGGAGCAGTTCGCGGCGCAATGCGCCAGCACGCCGCTCGGCCGTGGTACCGGGCCAGAGGAGGTGGCGCGCGCCGTGCTCGCCATCCTCGCCCTGCCGGCCATGACCGGGCAGATGATCGCCCTCGATGGCGGGCAGCACCTGCAATGGTCGCCCGCCCGCGGCGCGGGGCAGTCCGAATGAGCTACCACCCCGACGCCGCGCGCGGGCTGCGCCGTGTCTTCGTCCGGCGCCTCGCCGTCGCGGCCCGGCTCGGCATCCATCCGGAGGAGCGCGAGCCGCAGCGGGTGCTGATCGACATCGAACTGCTGGCGGAGGACGACGCCGCGCCGCATGGCCAGGGCGCCGACCGGCTGGAGCGCGTGGTCGACTACGAGGCGGTGGCCAATACCGCGCGCCGCATCGCGCTCTCCGGCCATGTCCGGCTGGCGGAAACCCTGGCCGAGCGGATCGCCCTGGCGGTGCTGGAGGTGGAGCGGGTGCGGGCCGTCCGGGTGACGGTGGAGAAGCCGGACATCATCGCCGATGTCGGCGGCGTGGGCGTGACGGTGGAGCGGCTGCGGCGCTGACCCCCGCAAGGCCCGGCCGGCCACCTGCCCATCGGCGCGGCAATCGGGAAGAACGGTGTGACGGTCAGCGAAGTTTTCGTTTGGCACCCCATCGTCCACAGGCTTTTCCCCAGGAGCGGTGGACAAACCGCTCCCCATCCGCCGCAACGTCACCGCCGAAGCTCGCGAAAAGGATCGTTTTTTGCCTCGGGCGTGAGCGCGGACAAAATTTCGTCCACCGCGCCGAAGCCACAGTCCACCCTCCTCGTGCCGTCAACAGCAAGAATATGCTTGACCGGGCCTAAACGATAAATTTTCCCTCTTGCCAAGAAAAAACAGCGACTTATCTTTTTGCCCAAAGCTTAGGCAACGTCATGTGACCCGCAGATGACAGCCATTTAGCTATGGTCACCCACCAGCCATCCACAAGGTTATCCACAGGATTTGTGGGAAACTGCCCCGCCGCCCCCACCCCTTGAGCCGCATCCTGCGGCGTGCTTGACCCCACCGATGCAGCAGCCGAGCGACCCGCCCGCCGCGCCCGAGGCCGTGCCCGATCCCTCCCCGTCCGCCGGCCTGTCCGCCGAGGGGCCGGTGATGGAGGGGCTGGCGGTGATCGAGGCCGCCCTGGCCACCATGCCGCTCGTCCCGGGCGTCTACCGCATGCTCGATGGCAAGGGAGATGCCCTTTATGTGGGCAAGGCGCGCAGCCTGAGGAAGCGCGTCACCGCCTATACGCAGATTGCCCGGCTGCCGGAGCGGCTGCGCCGCATGGTGCATGCCACGCGGCGGATGGAGATCATCACCACGGGCAGCGAGGCCGAGGCGCTGCTGCTGGAAGCCAACCTGATCAAGCGGCTGAGGCCGCGCTTCAATATCGTCCTGCGGGACGACAAGTCCTATCCCTGGCTGGTGCTGACCGAGGACCACCCGTTTCCGCAGATCGCCAAGCATCGCGGCGAGAAGCGCAAGGGCGCCAGCTACTGGGGGCCCTTCGCCAGCGCCTGGGCGGTGAACCAGACCATCACCGCGCTGGAGAAGGTGTTCCTCCTGCGCTCCTGCCGCGACACGGTGTTCGAGAGCCGCGACCGGCCTTGCCTGCTCTACCAGATCAAGCGCTGCTCCGCGCCCTGCACCGGGCGCATCGGGGCCGAGGACTATGCCGGCCTGGTGCGCGATGCCCGCAAGTTCCTCTCCGGCGAGACGCCGTCGATCCAGAAGCGGCTGGCCGCCGAGATGGAGCAGGCCGCGGAAGCCCTGGAGTTCGAGCGCGCCGCGGCGATTCGCGACCGGATCCGCGGCCTCACCCATGTGCAGGGGCAGAACAGCATCAACCTGGAGGGCGTCGGCGATGCCGATGTGGTGGCGCTGCACCAGATCGCTGGCCAGTCCTGCGTCCAGGTGTTCTTCTTCCGGGGCGGCCGCAACAACGGCAACCGCGCCTTCTTCCCCGCCCATGCCCGGGACGATGCCGAGGGGGCCGAGGTGCTCTCGGCCTTCCTCGCCCAGCTCTATGACGACCTGCCGCCGCCGCCGCTGGTGCTGCTCTCGCACGAGGTGGCCGATGCGGCGCTGATCGCCGAGGCGCTGAGCCTGAAGGCCGGGCGGAAGGTCGAGCTGCACCGGCCGCAGCGGGGCGAGAAGCGCGCCGCGGTCGAGCATGCCGCGACCAACGCGCGCGAGGCGCTCGAGCGCCGCCTGGCGGAAGGCACCGCCCAGGCCGCCCTGCTGGAGGGCGTGGCCCGCCTCTTCGACCTGCCGGAGACGCCCCGCCGCATCGAGATCTACGACAACAGCCATATCCAGGGCAGCCATGCCTATGGCGTGATGGTGGTGGCCGGGCCCGAGGGCTTCCTGAAGAGCGCGTACCGCAAGTACGCCATCCAGGGCACGGCCCGGCCGCGCATTCCGCCGCCGATCCTGGCCGAGGTGCCGGGCGCGGCGGCCGAGACCCGCGCCGCCGGCGGCGGCGACCGGATGGCCAGTGGCGGCGGCGACGACTTCGCCATGATGCGGGAGGTCTTCGAGCGCCGATTCGGCCGCGCCCTGAAGGAGGATCCGGAGCGGACGGGGGAAGGCTGGCCGGACCTGGTGCTGATCGATGGCGGCGCCGGGCAGCTCTCGGCGGCCAGCGAGGTGATGGCCGAGCTCGGCCTGGGCGACCTGCCGCTGGTGGCCGTGGCCAAGGGGCCGGACCGGGACGCCGGGCGGGAATGGTTCCACCGGGCCGGCGCGGCGCCCCTGCAGCTGCCGCCGCGCGATCCGGTGCTCTACTACCTGCAGAGGCTGCGCGACGAGGCGCACCGCTTCGCCATCACCACCCACCGCGCCGGCCGCTCCAAGGCGATCAGCCGCAGCGAGCTGGACGAGATCCCCGGCATCGGGACCGCCCTGAAGCGGCGCCTGCTGAACCATTTCGGCTCGGCCCGCGGCGTGCGCCAGGCGGGTCTTGAGGACCTGCGCAACTGCCCGGGCGTCGGCCCGGCCATGGCCGCCCGCATCCATGAGCATTTCCACCCTGGCGCCATGACGGCTAGTTTGGGAAAGCCCCGCGCGGCCCCACCGGGAAGACACTGAATTGCCGACCGACCTGCCCAACCTGCTGACACTCTCCCGCATCGCCGCGGTGCCGCTGCTGGTGCTGCTGGCCGCGCTCCAGGCGCCCTGGGCGGATCTCGGCGCCTGCGCCGTCTTCTCCATCGCCGCCATCACCGATTATTTCGACGGCAAGATCGCGCGCGAGCGGCAGCTGATCTCGGCCTTCGGCCGCATGCTGGACCCGATCGCCGACAAGCTCCTGGTCGCTGCCGCCCTGATGCTGCTGGCCGGCCTGTCGCGCCTGTCGCTGCTCGGGCTGCTGCCGGCCATCGTCATCATGCTGCGCGAGATCCTGGTCTCGGGCCTGCGGGAGTATCTCGCCGGCCTGGCCGTCGGCCTGCCGGTGACGCGCCTGGCCAAGTGGAAGACCGGCGTGCAGATGACCGCCCTGGGCGTGCTGCTGGCCGGCGATACGGGTGCCTCGGTGATCGGCCTGGGCCTCCTTCCGGTGAGCGCCATCGGCGAGGCGCTGCTCTGGCTGGCGGCGATCCTGACCCTGGTGACCGGCTGGGACTACCTGCGCGCCGGGCTGCGCCATGCGGAGGCGCAGGACACGGCCCGGCTCACCCGCCCGGACCAGCCGGTCGCGGGCACGAAGGAACTCTCCCGGCCTTGAGCCAGGGCGCCCGCCACCGCATCTTCGTCAGCATGAGAACGAGCCAGGAGCAGCCGTCATGAGCCAGCCGACACGCATCGCGGCGGGGAGTTCCGGAAGGGTGCGCCCCCTCGGACTGGCCCTGCTGCTCGGCCTGGGCGGCTGCGCCCAGATCCTGACCGGCGAGCAGGTGGTGGTGCCTTCGGACAGCCTGACGGCGCAGCGCATCCTCGGCGTCGATGTCGCGATGGACCCGCTGCTGCCGGTGGCCGGAAATGTCTGGCCGGAGGGCGAGCCGGAGCGCACCACGCTGGCGACGCCCGACACCCCCTTCCGGCCCGACGCGGCCGATTCCGCGACGGTGCCGCGGGCCGCGCCGCCGCGCCGGGGCTCCTCCACGCCCCCCGCGCTGCTGGAGCCCGGCACCACGGTGGGCCGCCGCATGGTGGACCAGCAGGCACCGATGACGCTGATGGCGCCGCCCCCGCCGCCCGCCGCCGCGCCCGTGCCGCGTTATGACGGGCAGGTGATCCAGACGCCGAACGGCCCGGCCGTGACCAGCGGCGGCGGGCCGGCCTACCGTACCTACAACCTGCCTGGCGGCGGCTCGGGGATCGCGACTCAGCAGGGCGGCACCACCACCCTGCTCGGCGCCGATGGCAGCATCACCCAGGTTCCGACGCCGCGCTGACCATGCAGATCCTGTATTTCGCCTGGGTGCGGCAGAAGGTCGGCCTGGCCGAGGAGCGGCTGGAGCCCCCGGCCGAGGTGCGGGACGTGGAGGGGCTCATGCGCTGGCTCGCCGGGCGCAGCCCCGGTCACGCCGCCGCCTTCGCGCAGGCGGATCAGATCCGCGCGGCGGTGAACCAGGAGTTCTGCGGGCGGGGGCAGCCGGTCGCGGCGGGGGACGAGGTCGCCTTCTTCCCCCCCGTGACGGGCGGCTGAGCCATGCCGACAATCCGCGTGCAGGAGGCGGCGATCGACCTGGGCCGGGAGAGCGCCGCCCTCTCGGCCGGCCGGGCGGACGTCGGCGGCATCGCGAGCTTCCTCGGCCTCTGCCGCGCCGATGACGGCATCGCCGCGCTGGTGCTGGAGCACTATCCCGGCATGACCGAGCGGGCGCTCGCCGCCATCGCCGCCGAGGCCGAGGCACGCTGGCCACTGACCGGCTGCACGGTGGTGCACCGCGTCGGGCGCATCCTGCCGGGCGAGCCGATCGTGCTGGTGCTGGCGGCCAGCGCGCATCGCGCCGCCGCGCTGGAGGCCTGCGCCTTCCTCATCGACTGGCTGAAGACCCGCGCCCCCTTCTGGAAGCGCGAGGAATTCGCCGATGGCCGGGAACGCTGGGTCGAGGCCCGTGCCGGCGACGACGCCGCCGCCGCCCGCTGGCGGGACGCGGCGCCCGGCTAGAAAAGCAGTCCGGTCAGGCCGCCCCGAAGGTCTCGGACAGGCCGGCCGTCAGGGACCGCGGCGAGACGCCAAGCTCCCGCCGCATCGGGCCGATGTCGAAGGCCTTGTCCTCGGTCAGCCGGCGGATCTCGTCGGGGCCGATCTCCGGCAGGCCGGGCAGCCGCGCGCTCAGGCGCGCCAGGAGGCGCAGCGGCGCCGCCGGCACCGGCAGGACCGGCCGCATGCGCAGCCCGGCGGCCGCCGCCACCGCGGCCAGGAAGTCGCGATAGGCCAGCGGCTCCGGCCCGGCCACGACCAGGGCCTGCCGCCCCTGCCAGTCGCGCAGCAGGGCGGCGAGCAGGCTGGCGGTGACATCGCCCTGATGGATCGGCTGCACCAGGGCGCGGCCACCCCCCGGCAGGGGCGCCACCGGCAGGCGGCGCAGCAGCGCGGCCAGCCGCTGCACGTTGTTCTCGCCCTGGGCGCCGTAGATCATCGTCGGGTGCAGCATCACGCCGCGATGCGCCCCGGCCAGAAAGGCGGCCTCGCCGGCCCGCACGCCGTCCCCATGTGCGTCCGGCCAGCGCGAGAAGCGGCGGGTGGAGCCCATCAGCACGAGCTGCGCCGCGGGCGGCGCCGCCGCCAGGATGGCCGGGGTCCAGCGCGCATGCGCGCAGCTCGCCACCCGCCCGACACCAGCCAGCGCGGCGCGCAGCGCGCCGGCATCCTCCAGCCGGGCGACGCGCGGCGTCCCGCCCAGGCCCAGCGCCGCCCAGCGCGCCGGATCGCGCACCACCGGAACATACTCCAGCCCGCGCGCCGCCAGCGCCTTGCAGAGCGCGGCCCCCGAGCGGCCGGAGGCGCCGATGACGGCGATCACGCGGCCGCCCGGAGCCGCTCGGCCGCGCGCTCCGGCCCGATCACCGGCAGGAAGAGCCGCAGCTCCGGCCCGTGCTCCTCGCCGGTCAGGGCCCGGCGCAGCGGCAGGAACAGTGCCTTGCCCTTGCGGCCCGTCGCGGCGCCCAGGGCACGGGTCCAGTGGCCCCAGCTCGTCTCGTCCCAGGGACCGGGGGGCATGCAGGCCAGGGCGGCGCGCAGGAACTCCGCCTCCTCCGGCTGCGCCGGCACCTCGATCGGCTCGCGCGCCACGGCCCACCAGTCGCGCGCCTCGGCCAGCAGGTCGAGATTGCCGCGCACCGCCAGCCAGAAGGCCTCGTCGGCGCCCTCGGGCAGGCGGTCGCGCACCGCGGCGAAGTCCAGCCCGTGCAGGTGGCGGCGGTTCAGCGCCAGGAGCTGGGCGGGATCGAAGCGGGCGGCGCTGCGCGAGAAGCGGCTCAGATCGAAGTCGCCCGCCAGTTCCGCCGGCGCGGCGGCGACCGGATCGCGTGAGGAGCCGAGGCTCGCCAGATAGCCCACCAGCGCGGCGGGCTCGATGCCGTCCCGCCGCAACTGGCGCAGGCCCATGGAGCCGAGCCGCTTCGAGAGCTGGCCGCCCTCGGCATCGGTCAGCAGCGGCAGATGGGCGAAGCGGAGGGCGCCCGGCCTGCCCTGCGCCCGGCCGCCCAGCGCCTCCAGGATATCGATCTGCACGCCGGTGTTGGTGACATGGTCCTCGCCGCGCAGGATATCTGTGATGCCGGTCTCCAGATCGTCGACCACCGAGGTGAAGGTGTAGAGGAAGGAGCCGTCGGCGCGGATCAGCACCGGGTCGGAGATGGCGGGCAGCTTGACCTGCCGCCGGCCCAGCACCCCGTCCTGCCATTCCACCGTGCGGAGCGACAGCCGGAAGCGCCAGTAGGGCTGCTTGCCGTTGTCGAGGGCGCGCTGCAGCTGCTCCGGCGTCATCTTCAGGGCGGCGCGGTCGTAGACCGGGGGCCGGCCCTGGCGCTGGCGCTGCTCGCGCTTGAAGCGCAGCTCCTCCTCGCTCTCGAGGCAGGGGTAGAGGTGGCCGCTCGCCTTCAGCCGCTCGGCCGCCGCCGCGTACCGCTCCAGCCGGTCGGTCTGGCGGAAGCTCTCGTCCCAGTCGAGGCCGAGCCAGCGCAGGTCCTCCTCGATGGCCGTGGCGTATTCCGGCTTGCTGCGCCCGATGTCGGTGTCATCAAGGCGCAGGATGAAGCGGCCGCCATGCCGCCGCGCCAGCAGCCAGTTGGCCACCGCGACGCGGGCATTGCCGACGTGGAGATAGCCCGTGGGGCTCGGAGCGAATCGGAGCCTCACGCCTCCTCTCCCGCCTCGCCGTCCTCATCCTCCTGGCGGCGGGGGTCGAGCACGCGCCAGTTGCGCTCCTCCGCGTCGCGGCAGGGCTCGGCGGCGAAGCCGCGGATCTCGCCGCCGCTCTGCCAGCCCTGGCTGTCCCCGGCCCCGACCACCTCGGCATCCTCGCCGAAGGCGAACCACGCGGCCAGCACCTCCTCCGGCGTCAGGTCAGGGGCGCGGCAGCGCTCGATGCTGTCGCGCACATAGCGCCGGGCGAAGGCATTGGCCTGGGCCAGGCTCGGGAAGCCGCGCACCGTCTCCAGCGGCTCGGCGCCATTGGCCCCGGAGAGGTCGCGGATATGCACGCTGAACCCGCCCTGCGGCGCGAAGAGTGTGGTGTCGAAATCGCCGCTCATGCCGTCACGCCCATTCATCCGGTTCATCGGGGCCGGGCAGCGCCGGCGGATACCGCCGGTCATGGCCGAAGGCCCGCCCGCTCAGCCGCAGCCCCGGCGGCGCCCGGCGCCGCGCGGCCTCGGCCGCCAGCATCCGCCGCCACAGCGACCGCACCCCGGCGGGGTCGTATCCCCCGGCGGCGATGGCGTCCACACCCTTCTCGCCCCGCAGCAGGGCCTCGAGGACCGCCTCCAGGGCCGCATCGGCGGGCGGTGCCGGCAGGCCGCGCGCCCGGGCCAGCGCCGCCCATTCGCCGCGCCACAGATCCCGCAGGGGCGCGAAGCCCTCCCCCGCCCCCGCCCCTGATCCGCCCACAGCCCGGAGCTCCAGGGCCATGGCGGTCTTGTCGAGGCCGTGGAGCCGCAGCGGCCAGCGCGGCCCAGGGTGGCGCGGCCCTGGCCGGCCCGGAGCGCAGGCCGCCGCCAGGGCGGCCAGCAGCGGGGCGGCCTCGCCCTCCGTCGCCACGGTGATGCCGTCATGGCCGCCGGCCAGGATCTCCGCCCGCAGGCCGCAGCACAGCGCCCGCCAGAGCCGGTCCATCGCCGTCTCCTCCGGCGGCAGCGGCGCCATCCCGGCCCGCCAGCCGCCGGCTTCCGTCTCCAGCGTGACCGGCAGGGCCTCCGGCGTGAAGTCCGGCAGGCGCGCCGCCAGACGCCGATCGGCGTTCAGCGCGAAGGCGCCGCCGGGAAAGACCAGCCCCTCGGCCGAGCCCAGCAGGCCGAGCGACAGCCAGGGCAGGCCAGTCTCCACCACCCGCGCCACGGCACGATCGATGGCGCCGTCCGGTGGCGCGCCGTCGAAGGGCCGCGCCCGCAGGTGGAGCAGGAGTTCGGCGCCGGTCTCCGCCAAGGTCTCGGCCACGGCAGGGTCCTCGGCATCGGCGCCGGTCAGGACGCCGAGGCGAAGGCCGCGAAAGGCCATCGGCCCCGGCGCCGGACCGGGTGCCAGCCCTGGCGCTGGCACGGGCGGATCCGGCGTTGCGCCGGGCGGCGCGTGGGTGGCGCGCCGGGCCAGGATGCGGCCGCCATCGATCAGCACCGCGCCCTCCCGCGCCGCCTCGCCGTCCGGCCCCCTCTCTGGCCAGAGCGCGCCCAGCAGCAGGCCCGGCCCGCCGCCGGCGGTGAGCGCTGCGAGGCGCCGCAGGCAGGCCTCGCAGC